>JAKMFI010000087.1 GCA_022425505.1 Flavobacteriaceae bacterium
AAAGTGATCGAGTATAATGTGCGTATGGGCGACCCCGAAACCCAAGTGGTACTTCCGCGGATTCAAAATGACTTATTTGAATTGCTACAAGCAACAGCTTCTGGAGCGCTCGATAGCATAAAGTTGACGATAGATAAGCAATCTGTTTCTACCATCGTTGCGGTTTCAGGGGGTTACCCTGAAAGCTATGAAAAAGGGAAGGCGATTCGTGGGATTGACCCAAGGGATTTTGTTGTCCATGCGGGAACAGAAATGGTTGATGAGGAATTGGTTACGAGTGGCGGGCGAGTATTATCCGCAACGGGTGTTGGGGACGACCATAACCAAGCCATTGCGCAGAGCTATCAAGCCTTATCCAAGATTGATTTTGAAGGCATATACTACCGAAAAGATATTGGCTTCGACTTATAAAAAGGAATGGGAAGTGGAGTCTGTATCTTCTTCGCCGCTGTCGTTAAATTTTTTGAGTTGGCCAACCCAATAGGTCAAAGCAGCAAACCCAATCCCCAAAAACATCAAGTTGATGCCATTGGCCAAAAACCAACTTGTGAGTTCCAACTCACGCAATAGGTTGAGGGGGATAAATAAGATTTCTTGAAAGAGATAAGCAATCGCTTCGAAAAAGGCCTTCATTTTTTCAGTGTTTGGTGGGGACAAAAATAAGTCACCCATGGATTAGATACAACTCAGACCTAGTATATTTGATTAAAAATCAGAAAATAAAGTACAATGACTAGAGTAAAAATCACAGTACTTTATAATTTATATTCTAATTAAATGGGTAAGCTAAAACATTTGATGATTCTTCGTCTCTCAGCGATGGGAGATTTGGCGATGTTGGTCCCTGTGTTACGCTGTTTATACGCCCAAAACCAGAACATACAGATTACATTGGTTACACAAAAACGCTTTGTCCCTATTTTTAAGGAGTTCAACGAACTACAAATCATTTCGCCAGACTTTATCGGAAAACACAAAGGGCTTAAAGGACTTTACCGCTTATACAAAGAGCTCAAACAGATCAAACCTAATCGCATTGCCGATATCCATCATAACTTGCGCACTCGTATCCTCCGGTTGTTTTTTAGATTGTCATTCACACGGATTAAAGTCATTGACAAAGGCTATGCCGATCGAAAGCGACTCACCCACCCGACCAAAAAAATGATGAAACCCCTCACTCCACAGCTCTACCGATATGTGGAAGTGTTTTCCCGTTTGGGCTTTGCACTCGATGCCGATAAGCACGAATTTCCCATCAAACCAGGTCTTCCAAAATCGAGTTTGGAGATTCACCTGCCAGCCGACAGAAAATGGATTGGGATTGCGCCCTTTGCTGCACACTCTGGCAAAATATACCCCCTCGACTTGATGCAAAAGGTAGTGGGCTATCTTCAACAGCAGCACACGGTCTTTCTGTTTGGCCATGGTCCCAAGGAAGCTGCCCAAATCCATGTTTGGGCCAAGGCTTATCCCCATGTGATTCCGCACGCTTTGGAGATGCCTTTTGCGGATCAGCTCGATTTGATCGCGAATCTCGATGCCATGATTTCGATGGATTCGGCCAATGGCCATTTGGCAGCCAATTTTGGAGTGCCAGTCATTACATTGTGGGGGATGACACATCCCTTTTTAGGATTTTCTGCATTTGGACAAAATAACCACCTTCTTGTCGATCGAGAAAAATTCCCCAAAGTACCCACCTCGGCTTATGGTAAAACGATGCCCAAAGGCTATCGAGATGCCATGCGCACCATTAGCCCAGAAGAGGTCATCGAAATGGTCTTGGAAAAGATCTAGTTATACATCATCAAAGTCAACGATGACCCGCTCAGTTGTACAACTGGCTTGACAGGTCAATACAAGGCCTTCAGCTACCTCACCGTCGGAAAGAATTTGATTGCTGGCCATACTGACCTCACCTTCTTTTACGCGGCCAATACAACTTCCACAAACCCCGCCTTGGCAGGAATAAGGAGGATCGACACCAGCGTCGATTGCGGCTTCCAATATGGTCTTGCTTGCATCGGCAGAAAATGGATGTGTTTCATCGTCTAATATCACTTCATATTGCACGAACCCTTCCACCGAACGGTCAATTTCGCCCCCTCCGGTGAAGTGCTCCACATGAATATTTTCATCACGTACTCCAGAGTCGGAGAGTGCCTGCACAGACGCTTCAATCATTCCAGTAGGCCCACAGACATAAAAATCATTAAAGTCCAATTGACTAAACAAGGTGTTTCGCACATAGTTGATGTGAGACATATTGATCCGACCAAAAAGGGCATCAGTCGTTTTCTTTCGGCTGTAGACATGTACAATTTCAAAGCGTTGGCCGTATGCGGTTTTCAGGGTTTGTAATTCATCCGCAAACATCTTGTCGTCTTCCGATCGATTTCCATACACCAACACCGCTTTTCCGTCTGTTTCTTTGAGGGCTGTCTTGGCAATTGACAAGATAGGAGTTATCCCACTCCCTGCAGCCAGCAACAAGAGGTTGTTATTTCCGTTGGGTTCATAGACAAATCGCCCTTCCGGAGCACCCACTTCAAGGGTGTCACCAACCTTGATTTGCGTATTGGCATAATTGGAAAATAATCCGTTGGGAATGGCTTTTATTCCCACGCGTAAAACCCCTTCGTGCGGCGCACTACAAAGCGAATACGATCGCCTAACGTTCTCACCAGCAATGGTGTGGGACAAGGTAAGGTATTGCCCTGCCGTGTATGAAAAGGGTTGCGCAAGCTCTTTTGGTATGGAAAACGAAATGGCAACAGCATCATCAGTCAGGCGCTGAACCTCCTTAACTTGTAAAGGATGGAATCCAGACATAGCGAATTTTTTTACAAACATATAAAAATCATATCTTTGGGAGTCCAAAAAAACCCGATGTTTCTTCGATTACTGCAACTACAATGGAAATCTTATCGCCGCTCTGCCGCATTTACATCGGGTGTGATTACTTCTGTTTTTTACCTATTTGGGATGCTGTATTTTATCGGCATGTTCACGCTTTTGGGCTATGGAATCTTTTATGTATTAGATGAAGAAATGGGGGTTGACCCCTTGCGCTTTATCAATCAATACATGATTTATGGAACCTCTTTCTGGATTGTTTGGCGCTATTTTATTCAAAAAATGCCAGTCCTAAACATCCAGGCCTTGTTGACCTTACCGATTAAAGTGAATACCATTGTCCATTACGCACTTGGGCGAACGACATTTTCATTTTTTAATGTCTCAAATGCGTTTTTCTTTATACCCTTTTCCATTGTTTTGGTCAATAACGGATATCCATTTTCTCAGGTGTTGAGCTGGCATTTGGCAATAGTAGCGATTGTCTTTTGCACCAACTATATCAATATCCTGATCAATGATCGCAACGATTTGTTTTATGCAGTTGCGGTGATTTTGGTTTTATTTGCCGTTTTTCAGCGCTACGATATTTTTGATATTACAGTCTATACGGGTCCAGTATTTGACACCTTTTATAACGACCCAATCTACACCTTGATTCCCTGGTTGGTGCTTTTATTACTTTACCGATTGACCTTTACTCATTTTAAGAATAGAATGTATCTTGATGCAGGACTACAGGTCGCCAAGAAAGAGGCACAACAGATTCAATTGGGATGGCTCAATCGTTTTGGACGAACAGCAATTTTTATCAAAAACGACATCAAACTCATTTTGAGAAACAAACGCTCCAAAATGACACTTTGGATTTCTCTGATGTTTTTATTTTATGGACTTCTGTTTTTTACAGATTCATCAGGGGGCCTGTATGATAACCCTGTTTGGAAAATTTTTGCGGGAATTTTTGTCTCTGGTGGGTTTTTGTTCACTTTCGGGCAATATGTACCGAGTTGGGACAGTGCCTATTACCCTTTGATGATGAGCCAAAATATTGTCTATCGAGAATACCTGAACGCCAAGTGGTCTATGATTACAATTGCGACTGCTGTCAGCACCCTATTGGGGAGTTTTTATATGTTATTTGGTTGGGACGTATATGCTGCGATCCTTACAGGAGCGATTTATAATATTGGTATCAATGGGTACTTGGTACTGCTTTCGGGGGCCTATATCAAAACCCCAATCGATTTGACATCGACCAAAAAACCCTTTGGCGACAAGCAGGCATTTAATGCAAAGACTTTGCTATTGACCTTGCCAAAACTACTTTTACCAATGGTTCTTTATTTTGTAGGGAGTCTTTTTGGAGGGGAATGGGTTGGTTATATGACAGTCGCTTGCACAGGAATTCTCGGGTATTTTTTAAAAAACAAGGTCTTCGATTTGATAGAGACGCTGTATAAAACAGAAAAGTACAAAACCCTAAATGCATATAAACAAAGCACATGATTCGAATTGAACAATTAACAAAACGTTACGGAGACACGACGGTTCTCAATATTTCTGAAATGGATATCCCTAAAGGACAAGTTTTTGGACTTGTGGGAAACAACGGCGCAGGAAAAACCACGCTGTTCAGTCTGCTACTCGACTTGATCCAAGCTACGGAAGGCACGGTAACAATTAACCAGGTTGATGTGAGCTCTTCAGAAGACTGGAAGACAAATACCGCTGCCTTTTTAGACGACAGCTTTTTAATCGGGTATTTGATTCCAGAGGAGTATTTTTATTTCATAGGCGAATTGCGCAAGGTTTCAAAAGAGGATGTTGACGAATTACTGGCTGGGTATGCTGATTTTTTTAATGATGAGATTCTAAACAAAAAGAAATATATCCGTGACCTGTCGAAGGGAAATCAAAAGAAAGTGGGTGTGGTTGCAACCTTTATTGGCGCTCCCGAACTCTTGATTCTCGACGAACCCTTTGCCAATCTAGACCCCACAACCCAAATTCGGCTCAAAGAACTTTTGACCGAAAAAGGAAAAGACACAAACACAACCATTCTGATTTCAAGCCATGACATTCAGCACGTGACAGAGGTTTGTGAACGCATAGCGGTCTTGGAAAAAGGGGAAATTGTTAAAGACCTACAAACCACAGCGAAAACATTAAAAGAACTCGAGGCGTTTTTTACCAAATAAACAAGATGAACCCCATACCAAACCGCCAAAAAAAGAGTTTTGTCTACATGAAACATTTGTTTATTGTAGCGATTGTATTTCTTTTCCTTGCCAGTTGTTCAACACGTAAGGATCGAGCGGTAAACAGGGCCTATCATCAAACGACCACCAAATTTAATGTCCTTTTCAACGGAGATGAAGCCATTGCTGCAGGAGTCGAAGCCGAAATCGAATCTCACCAATCTAATTTTTGGGAGCAGTTGCCCGTAGAACCCTTTCCTTTGGTGGATTTATTTACCCTCAGCCCTAAAGAAAACGCCAATTTTTCGAGAGGAGAAGAAAAAGCGGTAATCGCTGTGCAAAAGCACAGCATGCCGTTTGGCAACGAACAGCGCAATCAACAAATTGACGAGGCCTATTTGTTGCTCGGCAAGGCGCGCTATTACAACGGTAGATACCTCCAAGCCCTAGATGCTTTCAATTATATCACTGACCAGCTGCCAAACACCAGCAGTATAAATAAAGCCCAACTTTGGAAAGCAAAAGTCTTTATTCAGCTTTTACAAGAACAACGAGCCATTGCCATTTTTAAGGAGCTACTGTCCAACTCCGAACTCACCCTAGCCGAATCAGACGATGCGTCTGCCTATTTGGCAAAGGCACACCTTGCCCTCAACCATCCCCAACAAGCGACCCAACCGCTTTACAATGCAGCCGCCTTTACAAAAGACAATGCTACTCGCGCACGATACTATTATCTTCTCGGACAATTGCATGACAAACTCGAACACCGCGACTCGGCAGCGGTTGCCTACCAAAGGGTAATCGATCTCAATCGACGGATTCCCAGAACCTATTGGATACATGCGAAGCTAAATCAGTTAAATACCAGCCAATCGGATGAAGAAACCGTGCAGAAACAATACAGCAAGTTGACCAAAAACGAGGAAAACAAACGCTACTTGGATAAAATTCATTTTAGCCATGCGCTGTACAGCTTGTCAACCAATGACACCCTTTCTGCCAAAGAGCTGATCAATGCAAGTCTGCGAACAAACACCAAGGACAAGATTTTAAAAGGATTGGCTTACGAAACCATGGGGAATGTGTTTTTTGAAGAAAATCAATTTGTCCTTTCTGGGGCATATCTCGACAGCACCTTGCAAGTCCTGCCCCCCAAAACACGTACGTATCGAAAAATTAAACGCAAAAGAGACAAGCTCAACGACATTATTGACTATGAGACCACTCGACAAACCACAGACAGCTTATTGGTTTTAATCGATAAAACCCCAGAGGAGCAAACCGCCATATTTGAATCTTATATCAAAGCTCTCAAAACTGCAGATTCACTTCAACTTGTCCAACAAGAACGACAACAGCAATTGGCTGCCAACACTTCTTTTTTCGACAGTGATTTCTATTTCTACAACCGATCGGCTCGGACTCGCGGAGAGAGTGAGTTTTATCGCATTTGGGGGAATATCAAAAAAACAGACAACTGGCGGTATTCAAGTTTGCAATCTGTCGCATTCACCCCAGATGAAAGTGCGCCTGAAGATAAAGTTGAGGAGGAGGAACCACTTGACCCCCGCTATATCGTTGAAACCTATACGAGTCAGATTCCGCCACCCGAAGCCAAAGACAGCTTGAGTCAAGTACGCAATGCGGCCTATTTTGACGCAGGTCTGGCATACAAAGAACAGTTTGGGGCCTACCCACAAGCCAAAGACCGACTGCAAACGCTCCTGTCTCTAGACACAGAATACAATTTACCATCTTTATACCACCTTTATCAAATCGATTTGGAAACAGCTGGAGACCAAGCAGCGGCTTATAAAAACCGCATTATCACAGAATACCCAGACTCTCAATACGCCATGATCCTTCAAAACCCCGAAGCCATGGAGGAAGCACTGAGTCGTTTTGAGGAACGATACACAACGCTTGAAGACCGTTTTAAAGCCCAAGCTTTCGAAGAGGTCATTGATGAGTGCTTTACGGCCATGCTATCGTTACAAGACGAGACCTTGCGCTCGCGCTTTGCCTTGTTACGGGCTCATGCAATCGGTCGATTGGATGGTATGACGGCCTATCAAACGGCCTTGTCTGAAGTCGCTATTTCGTTTCCCAACCAAGAAGCAGGTGAAGAGGCCAGCAAACGACTGCTAGAAATCAAAAACCTCACCCCGACGCATGCTGAAGAAGGAGATCGCTATCTGGTTTATTTTGTATTTGATCGAAAAGATCACGATACGACAAAACGTATACAAACCAAAGTAACAGGAACGATTTCTTCTCAGGGTCTCCAACGAACGGTAAGTGCAACGATTGATGTGCTTGATAGACAAACCGAGTTGTTGGTGGTTCAGCGATTTACGTCCGAGGATCAAGCGAATGACTATCGTGACAACTTGCTGAGAATTCACCCAGAATTGCGTAAAATCAAAAATTTTGTAGCTTTGACGTCCGCTTTGCGGGACATCCTCATTTTCAAAGATGTAACCAAAGAATAACCGAAATGGGATTTAAAACAAAACAACAAATGGACAACTCAAGAAACAATATCAAAATCAATTTTATTGAGCCCAATACCAAGGTGATTGGAGAAATCCATTCCGAATCCGATTTTCGTATTGACGGAACTCTTGAAGGAACGGTACAAACTACGGGCCGTGTCGTTGTTGGTCAAGAAGGTAAAATTAAAGGTAAAATCATCTGCACAAACGCAGATATCATGGGGACATTTGAGGGAACGATCGAGGCATCTAATCTCCTATCCATCAAGGACGAAGGGGTGATCGATGGTAAAGTGATCGTAGGAAAATTGGCTGTAGAAGCAGGTGCGATGCTCAACGCACAGTGTTTGATGAAAAAAGCCATCAAATCCCTACAGCCCGCCGATGAAGAAAAATCTGAAAAAACCGCATAAACCAAACGTTTTCCGTTGGTTAGCCCTTACGGGTTATGCTGCCCAACTCGGGGTTACAATCTATGCTTCTGCTCGTCTAGGTCAATGGCTCGATTTCACCTATCAAACCGATCGGACTTGGACATTGATTTGTGTTCTGCTGGGTCTTTTCGTTTCCATAACCATTTTGTTGCAACAGCTCAAAACCCTCAATCATGACTAAACCATTATGCAAACTTGGTGGCGGATTACTTATCGCACTTTCGTTGACGTTTGTAATACACACCGCGTTGATGCCCGACGCACTTTGGGGACAAATCCAAATCATGTGGCTTTGTTATGGGCTGAATTTTGGATTGGCAGCACTTATCTTTTGGGCAGTCCTCGCCACGCACAAAAAAAACGCAATGCTCGTGGGAGTTGTGTTTATG
>JAKMFI010000088.1 GCA_022425505.1 Flavobacteriaceae bacterium
CCTGAAATTGATGCAGGCCCAGACGAAGTCATTTTATGTGAAGATGAGGTGAATTATCAAACAGAAGGTTCTTACACCATTGATCCAAGAGTGACTGCTGGAGTCAGTTATGTATGGTCAACTTCTGGGGACGGAGAATTTTCGCCTAGCAATACGGAAACAGACCCATTGTATATTCCAGGACCCAATGATCGACTAAAGCGTAAGGTGGATGATACCTCAGTTGGGGTGCAATTGACTTTTAAATTGGTTTCAACTGGAGCTTGTGAAGTTGAGGTGCAAGACTCTGTAGAACTATTCTTTGAACCAAAACCTGAAATTTCATTACCTCCTGATTTTGAAATTTGTGGTGACCTGACTCCTAGCTTATCAGCAAATGTCAACGAATTTGTCGACGAGTCGAGTTATTTCTGGACAACGTCGGGGGACGGTACGTTTAATGGGTCGGATCAAAACACATCAACTGATGATACACCAACTTATTTCCCAGGTGCAAATGACATATCGTCAGAAACTGTTACAATAACAGTAAGTGTGAATGGAAAAAATGCTTGTTCTTCAACAACCGTTCAAGATAGTCAGACCATTACGTTTATCGCACAGCCAACAGCAGAAGCAGGGCCTGAAACTACAATTTGTGAAACAGGTGGGGTGATTGATGTTGAAAATACAGTTGCCGAGCCTGCGACAAACTATAGTCAGCTTGAATGGACAATCGTTGATGGATCAACATTTGGTACAATTAACAATGCCAATACCCTTTCTCCCGAATTTATTCCTGCTGCTGATGCAGTAACACAAGGTTTTGTTACCCTTCAATTAACAGTATACCCGACAAATCATAGTACTTGTGATCAATCTTCTGGCTTGTGCTGCGGGGTAGCAACAGATACTGTACGCGTCAATTTACAAAATGAACCAGAGATTTTAATTCCATCTGACCAAACGATTTGCCAAACGGATTCATTTACAATTTTTAGTGATCAAGTTCAGATAGAAAATATCACTACATACACTGTTCAATGGTTTGAAGATGGTGCCGGAGACTTGACAAATTCAGATACACTTACCCCAACATATACTCCTCTTTCAAGCGAGACTGGAGATGTTACGCTAACCCTCAGAATCACACCCGATAATCCAAATGTTTGTACAGGATTAGACCCCGTTGAGAGAAGTTTTGTGCTCACCATTGAGCCACTTCCAGTTGTCTATGCTGGAGATGATGTCACCTTGTGCGAAGACGAATCATACACAACCCTTTCTGCAGATGTGGATTTTACGACCGATTATGAATGGTCACACGATGCATTTGGAAGTATATCGCCTGACACATCATCTGAAAATGTCACCTATACACCTAATGACCAAGATTATATTCGAGGATATGTAGTGCTGACCCTTACTGCCACTCCTGAGGGGAATTGTACAGGAAAGCCAGATGTAGTAGATAGCTTTAGAATCACATATAGCCCACCACCAACTGTTGAGGTTCTTGTTGGAGATACAAACGCAGATGGTATTGAAGAATACCCTTCATCGTTCTGCGGGTCTGAGTCGTATACATTTGATGCTGCACAAGTTGTTGGGCAAAATGTGGTTTCCTACAACTGGGAGACGATAGGGGGAGATGGTACATTCTCCGATGACACAGACGAGCAAACCCCAACCTACACGCCTGGGAATGGAGACAAAGCAAATGGTAGTGTTACCATACGAGTTACTGGAATTGGCCAAGGAGGCTGTGCTGTAGATACTTTCGATTTTGATTTAACCATTCTGCCAGAACCAACTCTCGATTTGACAAGTTCGCCGACCTCTGTGTGTATTGATACTACAATCAATCTGGAAGCAACCACTAATCTTCTCATAGGGGATTACAATATTTCTTGGTCTGTTGACGCTGCTGATGGCGTGATTACACAGGGTGGAAACACCTTGACCCCTACTTTTGAACCAAACAGAACGGGAACAGCTACAATTACTGCGACGTTAAGCAGCAATGACCCATGTGCAACCCAAGATATTGTTGACTCTATTATTGTAGAAGTCGTTGGATTGCCAGAAATTACAACTTTCCCAACCGATGATGAAATCTGTTTTGATGAACGAGTCACTGTTGCTGGAGTCACGACCAATGCTTTTGTCGATCGGGTGGAGTGGGAAGCACGGGATGAAAATGGAAATCTTGCGGGTACCTTTAGTGACCCTACCGCTGAAAATCCACTTTACACGCCTGCATCGTTCACATCAACCGAACTGTCAAATACCCAAGTCGTCACGCTAACAATGACTGCATATGCTACAAGTCCTTGTACTGCTGAGGCAACACAAAACTTTACCCTTACATTAACCCCTACTCCTAAAGTGAACAATGCAGATAACCTATGGGGTACAGCATCCGTTTGTGCAGGCGAAGATGACCTTTATACAACAGAAGTAGCTGATCTTTCTCACTATGAAAGCTATGCATGGACTTCTGCAACTAGTGCAGATGGGGAATGGTTTGATCGCGCTTCACTACAGCCCTCATATCGCCCAAGTCAGGACGAGATTGACGCTGGAGAATTTATTTTGGTACTTACGGTGAATGGTAACGGAGTTTGCGATCCGATTCAAGAACAAAAAACGATTCAAATTGTTGAAGTCCCTACTGTAGATTTACCAACAACGGTTGAGATATGTCACCCAGCAACACCTTTTGACCCAGTCATTGGTTTTGAGCTCACACCAGATGTATTGGCAAACTTTGCTTCTTCAGCAGCATCTACAACAGGAGTCAAGTGGAGTACAGGAGGATCAGGATTCTTTTCGAATAATCTCTTGGATGCAGAAAATAATGTCAATGATTTGGGTGATCCAAACAATGGATATGCTACGATTTATTACCCAAGTTCTGATGATTATACAAATGGGCAAGTTACTATCACGTTAACCGCTTATCCCGAATCGCCTTGTGCATCTACCGTAACAGATACAATGACATTGACATTTACGGAAGAACCAACAGTCAATGTTGGCGGGCCTTACTCTATTTGTGAAGATGGTACGACAATCGATTTAAATGGCTCAGTTCTCAATGGTAATGAGCTGGAATGGAGTACCACAACTAATGGTATTTTCCAAGACTCTGCAGGCAGTTCCACAACTGTTGGAAACATCACATATGAGCTTGGTTCTGAAGATTATATTAATGGGGTTGTTACCCTAACCCTCACGGCGGGCGGGAATGGCGTTTGTGGACCGATTACAGAAGAAATTACGATTCCAATTACCAATAGACCTGTTGTCGATGACCCATTAGGAGACATTGAACTTTGCATCGGTGAGATTTATGAGTTTGCTGAAATATCTATTGCAAACTATGATAGCTATGTTTGGTCAACGACAGATGGGAATGGAACTTTAACAAACACCACAAGTGATTCGACAGGAATCCTAAAATATACGCCAGACAGCAATAACCTTGATCTTGGAACCTTAGAGTTTTATTTAACAGTTACCCCTGAAGACCCTTGCTTGACACCAGTCACTTTTACAAAACGCCTGATTTATTATCAAGAGATCGAGGTTGATGTTCAAGATCCATTCGAATTCTGTCAAGACGAAGGGGACTCATTTACCGTTACTGCAACTGCCAATAACTATTCTACTGTACAATGGCGTGTTCTTTCTCCTGGTTCTGGGGTGGTTACAAATTCAACTGATTTGGCAGTTACCTATGAACCATCTAATACAGATTGGAGAAGAGGGGATGTTACTTTAGAACTTACGGTTCAGCCAGATCCAATTGATATCTGTGGTCCGACAACAAGGCAAATTGTAGTTGATTTGATTGCAAATCCACAATTGGATATTAGTGCTAGTCTCGACGGATCAGGGTCTGATGACGCTGTGATTTGTTTAGGTGAAGCACATCCAATTGCCATAACAAAGGATTATACCTATGACCAAGACCAGCTAGGCGCAGACAGAAAGTCAACCTATGTATGGTCAACCAATGGTTTAGGAACCATTGACTATGATCCAAATGACCCAACCAACAATGTTACTTATCTTCCTGATCCTGCTGATACAGTTGTGGATTTAACGCTTACTGTGACCAACCCTGAAGATACAACAGTGGTAGGTGGATGTGACCGAGTAGCATCAGACACGCTGACATTCACTGTAACGCCAAATCCAACAGCAGACGCTGGACCAAACCAAACCCTTTGTGTTGGAGACGATATTGCAGTAGCAGGAACAGTAACGAATGAAAGTAGCATTCAATGGGCAGCTTACTTCAACGACACTTATCTAACTACTCCTGAGACAGTTTCTGGTATTTTCACCTCTTCGGGGGCCTATAGTACTGTATTTACCCCAGCTTCGGATGGGGTGTACCAAGACGCAATCGATCGTGGTGGAATTGTGATTGAATTGACAGCTGTTTCAGAAAACTCTTGTGGTGAAGTGGCCGACTTTATGGTTGCACAGTTTGATCAAAAGCCAGTCATTCTATTTGGTGATCAAGACGGGAATGGCATGATCGACGGTTTAGAAAGTGATATATCCGAAGTTACGATTTGTGAAGGTCAATCCATAGATCTATCAACGATTTATCCAAACGTACTCAACGGCTCCAATTTCTCATGGACGAGCCGTGGAGCAGACGGAACCTTTAACGGGAATTTCACAAGCGGCATCATTGACCCAATTTATGAGCCATACCCTGCTGATGTTGAAAATGGAACTGTTGTACTTCGACTGACAGTCGATCCAACGGGGGCTTGCTCCAGTATTACTGAAGAGCAGTTTTTCAAAGAGATTACGATTATAATCGATCCAAACCCCACACTCACAATTGATCCAACGAGTCATGAAGTATGTGCAGCATATATGGATGCGAGTGGGAACCTTCAATCAACTCAATTCACAATACCTGCAACAACCACTAATTACCCAGACAATATTGAGTGGAAAACGATTCCTGAGACAAATCCGAATGCGTTTATTGTTAGTGGAACAGAAAACGATCTCGAGCCAGTCGTTCAGATTAATGAAAACTTTGGAGGTGGTGAAATTAGAGTCAGTGCAACAGTGACATCAAACTGTGGTACAAATCAAATCACAAAAGAGGTTGTTCTTAATGTGAGTCCAAAAGCTGAAATGACAATTGATACTGAAGAGACGATTTGTGCAGGAACGACAACGCATACGCTAAATACAAACCCTCAAGGTGAACACTACGAAAATGTATTGTGGAGAATCCTTCCTGGAAATGGAAACGGACAGATTGAAGAAAGCACAAAAACTAGCTTAACACCAACCTACATTCCTGGTGTAGCAGAAACTGGCGATGTGATTCTTACACTGACCTATGACGCTGCAGGCGCATGCACCTATTCAGAGCAAATCGATTTTACATTGACCATAGTCGATGAACCAAGCATTAGTTTGGAACCAGTATCTGGACAGATTTTTGCTTGCTCGGATGATCCTTACATTCTTATTCAAGGTACAGTTAGCAACAGTTCGGAAATAAATTTTCAGTCAATAGATGGTGCGGGAACGTTCTACAGAGACATTGATCTAACGATTCCAGAGTCTACGCAAAGTTTGACAGGAGTCATAAACGAAAGCTTTACAGTTTATTTCCAGCCAACGAGTGAGGATATAGAAAATGGATCTGTCGATGTGGTTGTAACCGCCAGCCCAATTGTGGATTCAAATTGTTCTCAAAATGCGATTGATGTTGTCAATATTGAGTTCAATATTTCACCAATCGTTGATGCAGGTCCTGAAGAAATATTTGTATGCGATGACAATCCTATCATTAATCTTGAAGATGCAATTGTTTCGAACGAAGTTAGTTTTGCATGGAGTACTTCAGGAACAGGTACTTTTGAAGGAGACGCCCTCAACCCAACTTATATTCCATCGAATTCAGATCTGAGTCGCGATTCAGCTGCCGATCCAATTATTCTTACCCTGAGTGCTGTTGGAGAAGATGGTTGTACAGAGACTAGCGATGAGATTCGACTGACGATTAACAAATCACCAACGGTTGATATTCCATTCGACAACTATGAGCATTGTGCTTCAGCAGATCTCGATTTAAGTTTGCTTTCTAGCGAAATTAAAGCGTTCAATTATTCACAAGTCGAGTGGTCTCACGATGGAGAGGGGAGTTTTGTAAACCGCAACATTTTAAAACCGATATACCAACCAGCAGGATCAGATTTCAGCCGTATCGTGACGTTAACTGTTGTTGTCTATGGAGAAGGGGGATGTAGTGATACTCCACCAGCCGAAGATACAATTGCTGTAGAATTTTCACAGCCAGCAAGTGTTGATTATCAGATCGATGGAGTGACATTGACAGAAAACCTTGAGATTTGTGAAGGAGAGACATCTATTGTGTTGGATGGCGTTGTTTATGATAACGTAACAACTTCAAATTGGGCTGCATCTGCCAATACAGTTGATGGTTATATTGGCTCAGGGTATTTCTTGAACAATGGGGATATCAGCCAACCAGCAAGCTATTTCCCAACAGAAACCGATTTTAATAATGGCCAAGTAACGTTAACCATTACTGTAAGCAATGATGGTGACTGTGAACCAGTTGATAAATCAATTGTTTTAGATTTGATTAAACGCCCAGTGATTACTACAACCAACACCCTGTTTACAGTTTGTGAATCAGATTCACAAGTTCAAATTACAGGCGTAAACTACATTAATGCAGGTAAGTTGTCTGTAGATCCACTTAGTCCAGACGATGTGTTGTGGACAATTGTTAGAGATCCTGTATCCAATTATAAGGGTCAGGGAGAAATCCAACCTGGAACAGAAACGA
>JAKMFI010000095.1 GCA_022425505.1 Flavobacteriaceae bacterium
TCGATTTGCTCAAGCCCGTCTTTGGAAACAATCCAATCTATCATGTCCTCAACACCTCGGGAGTATTTAACTACCCCGAAGCTCATCACGATATGGTGCGCTGTGGGATTGGGTTGTATGGCTATGGTAACCAAAAGGAAGTCAGTGAGCTCCTTCACCCAGTAGGGGTATTGAAAACTGTAATTTCTCAAATCCACGAGGTCAAGGTGGGAGATGCCGTGGGCTATAACCGCGGTTTTGTCGCCGATAAACCAACACGATCTGCAACCCTCCCGATTGGTCATGCCGACGGGATTGGACGCCTCTATGGCAAAGGAAAAGGAGCCGTTGTGATCCACGGACATAAAGCCCCAATCTTGGGCAATGTGTGTATGGATATGATTATGGTTGATATCACAAATATCGACTGCCAGGAAGGAGACGAGGTCATTCTTTTTGGAGGCGCACAAACCAGCGCAGAAGAGGTTGCCGAACACGCCCAAACGATTTCTTATGAGCTCCTTACTGCCATTTCCCAACGCGTACCCAGAGTGATTATTTCTTAATTGTTATATTTATAACATTGTGTTATTTTTTTGAGTTTTCAAAATCTTTTCGCTAAGGGTGTTGGTTTTATCTTTATTTTTGCTCACCTAATTTCAAAGAAATGAAAGTTGCAGTCGTCGGCGCCACCGGAATGGTCGGTGAAATCATGCGAAGTGTTCTCGAAGAACGAAATTTTCCCATTACAGAATTCCTGCCTGTCGCTTCGGCGCGTTCGGTTGGAAAAACGATTTCCTTTCAAGGCAAAGACTATACCGTAATTGGGCTTGAAGAAGCCGTTGAGCGTACGCCAGACTTTGCGTTGTTTTCTGCTGGGGGGCAAACTTCCCTGGATTGGGCACCCAAATTTGCTGCCGTCGGAACAACGGTCATTGACAATTCATCTGCTTGGCGGATGCATCCCGATCACAAACTCATTGTTCCCGAAATCAATGCAGATCAGTTAACCCCGGATGACAAAATCATTGCTAATCCAAATTGCTCCACGATTCAAATGGTGATGGCACTTGCGCCCCTTCACAAACGATATGGAATCGAGCGTGTTGTTGTTTCAACCTATCAATCGATCACGGGAACGGGGGTTAAAGCCGTACAACAACTGGAAGACGAATACAACGGAACGGATGGCGAAAAGGCCTATCCGCATCCGATTCATCGCAACGCCTTGCCGCACTGTGATGTATTTATGGACAATGGCTATACCAAAGAAGAAATGAAATTGGTCAATGAAACCCATAAAATTTTGGATTCCAATATCAAGGTCACGGCTACGGCAGTTCGTATCCCTGTGGTAGGGGGACATAGCGAGTCCGTCAATCTCACCTTTTCCCAAGAAGCCGATTTGGACGAGGTTCGTGAACTGCTCAACAATTCCCCTGGTGTGGTGGTGGTTGATGATTTGGCAAACAACAGCTATCCCATGCCCCTCGATGCGGAAGGCAAAGACGAGGTCTTTGTAGGGCGTATTCGCAAAGATGAATCACAAGAGAATGGCTTAAACCTATGGATTGTTGCTGACAACCTACGCAAAGGGGCTGCAACCAATACGGTTCAAATCGCCGAATATCTGATTCGATAATCCGAAAATACCAATCATAAAAAAAGCCCGCTGTTGCGGGCTTTTTTATTGGCTGTAATTGTCGATTACAAAGGTTTCATCTCAAAGTCTTCCATAAACTTTGTGGTATAATTCCCTGCAACATAATCTGGATGATCCATCAATTGACGATGAAACGGAATGGTCGTTTTGATCCCTTCGATCACAAATTCATCAAGGGCACGTTTCATTTTATTGATGGCCTCTTGTCGTGTTTGTGCAGTGGTAATCAGCTTGGCAATCATCGAGTCGTAGTGAGGGGGAATCACATAGCCCCCATAGACGTGGGTGTCTAAACGAACCCCATGTCCACCAGGCGTGTGTAAGGTTTGAATCACCCCTGGAGACGGGCGAAAATCATTATATGGATCTTCGGCATTGATACGACATTCGATAGAGTGGAGTTTGGGATAATAGTCTTTACCGCTCAAACGATGACCAGCAGCCACTTTGATTTGCTCAGAAATCAAGTCATAGTCAATCACTTGTTCGGTGATCGGGTGTTCAACCTGAATCCGCGTGTTCATTTCCATAAAATAGAAATTGCGGTGTTTGTCCACCAAAAACTCAACTGTTCCTGCCCCTTCATATTTGATATATTCGGCGGCTTTTACAGCGGCTTTCCCCATTTTTTCCCTCAATTTATCCGTCATAAACGGTGAAGGGGTTTCTTCGGTCAATTTTTGGTGACGACGCTGGACAGAACAGTCTCTTTCTGAGAGGTGACAGGCCTTTCCAAATGAGTCGCCAACCACTTGAATTTCGATGTGTCGTGGTTCCTCGATTAGTTTTTCCATATACATCCCATCGTTTCCAAAAGATGCTTTGGCTTCTTGTCTTGCGCTATCCCATGCTTTTTGAAGATCGTCTTCTGACCAAACTGCGCGCATTCCTTTTCCACCACCACCAGCTGTCGCTTTCAGCATGACGGGGTATCCTACTTTTTTGGCGAGTTTTTTACACTGTGTAAAGTCTTTAATCAGTCCTTCTGAACCGGGAATCGTTGGCACACCCGCGGCTTTCATCGTTGCCTTGGCTGTGGCCTTGTCGCCCATTTTGCTAATCATATCGGCTGATGCGCCGATAAATTTAATCTTGTGTTCGTCACAGATTTTGGAGAATTTGGCGTTTTCAGATAAAAACCCATAACCGGGGTGAATGGCATCGGCATTTGTGATTTCGGCTGCTGCAATGATGTTTGGAATTTTGAGATAGGATTCCGCACTTGGTGCAGGACCGATACAAACGGCTTCGTCTGCAAACTTGACGTGTAAGCTTTCCTCGTCCGCTTTTGAGTACACGGCGACGGTTCCGATACCCATTTCGCGACAGGTTCGAATCACACGTAAAGCAATTTCGCCACGATTGGCGACTAGTATTTTATTAAACATCTTCACTTGGTTTGGTGATTATGAAGGGTCAATGACAAACAGTGGCTGATCAAACTCAACTGGTGAGGAATCGTCCACAAGAATCTTGACAATGGTACCTGAAACTTCCGACTCAATTTCGTTAAAAAGCTTCATGGCTTCTACCACACAAAGGACTTGACCTTCGCTGATTTGATCGCCCACCTCTGCAAAATTTGGTTTGTCGGGAGATGGTTTACGATAAAACGTACCAATAATCGGCGATTTGATCGTAATGTGGTTGTCGTTTTCTGTCGCAACAGCTGCTGGTGCTGCTGGTGCTGGTTCTGCGGGTGTCGTTGGTGTTGCCACAGGCGCTGGTGCAGGAGCTGCTTCAATCGCTGCGGGCGTAGTCACCACCTGCTGGACCACATCACCACCTGTTTTGATGGTAACTTTGGTCTCGCCCATTTCGACATGAACTTCATTGACGCCTGACTTGGCAACAAATTTGATTAGATTTTGGATTTCTTTAAGTTCCATATTGTTTGTGTTATTGTTTTTAAGAGTTATAAGCCCATTTAAGCCATGCTGCACCCCACGTAAATCCACCGCCAAAAGCAGCAAACATCAAGTTGTCTCCTTTTTGAAAGCGGTGTTCAAAATCTGATAAAATCAGCGGTAGGGTTGCGGCAGTCGTATTGCCGTAAGATGAAATATTGGAGAGCACTTTTTCGGGGTCAACACCCGTGCGCTGTGCGGTCGCATCTATGATTCTTTTATTGGCTTGATGCGGTACAAAAAAATCAATGTCGTTTGCTGCTAATTCATTTCGTTCCATCACCTTGGTCGCTGCATCTGCCATATTTGAAACGGCAAATTTAAATACCGTTTTCCCATCTTGACGCAGAAAATGCTGACTGTTCGATACGGTTTCAGCCGATGCTGGTAGCATCGAACCCCCTGCTTTGATGTAGAGATGCTCACGGCCGACACCGTCGGAACGAAAATACTCATCCTGAAACCCAAGACCTTCTTCATTTGGCTCGAACAAAACAGCCCCTGCACCATCTCCAAAAATGATACAAGTGGTGCGGTCGCTATAGTCGATAATCGAAGACATTTTATCGGCTCCGATGAGCAACACGCGCTGATAGCGCCCCGAACTGACATAGGCAGCTGCAGTGGACATCCCATAAAGAAACCCCGAGCAAGCCGCTTGCAAGTCATAGCCAAAGGCATTGGTCGCCCCAATTTCTGTCGCCACATGAGCGGCAGTAGCTGCAATCAACATATCTGGCGTTGCGGTGCTAACTAGAACAAGGTCGATGGTTTTTGGATCGATTGACGAACGCTCAATAAGGTTTTTCGCCGCCTGAATTGCCATAAACGAAGTGGGTTTGTCTTTTAACATTCTCCGTTCTGAGATCCCGGTTCGGGTGCTGATCCAGTCGTCAGAAGTGTCCACCATTTGCTTTAAATCTGCATTGGAAAGCACTTCATCGGGAACATAAGCTCCCACGGCTGTGATCGCTGCGGTTCGTCCTATACTCATATGCGCTGTTTTTTTTAAAAATGACGCAAATTGGGGCGAAAATTACTAAAAAATGACCATTTTTAGCCAAAAAAACCGATTTTTTTGGATTTTTAGAAAAATAAAAAACGCCCCGAAAGGCGTTTATTTATAAGTTGATGCAGCGATTAAGCTGTCTCGGCTGTGCTATCGATCAGCACTTTGCCTCTGTAATACAATTTACCTTCATGCCAGTGCGCACGGTGGTATAAATGCGCCTCGCCAGTTGTTGAGCAAACTGCAATCTGTGGGCTAGTGGCCTTGTAGTGCGTTCGGCGTTTGTCGCGACGCGTTTTGGATATTTTTCGTTTTGGATGAGCCATAATGCTACTTCTTTTTTAATTTTTTCAATACATCCCAACGTGGATCTGTTTCACGCTGTGAGCTGTGGTTGTTCGCTGAGGGCTTGAGCTGGTCAAGCTTTTCGAGAACTTCAGAATTCATGGTGCCGTCTTCTACTCCTGGGTGTACCCGTTTTTGGGGTACACTGAGCACCAATAGCTCGTAGAGTTGCTGGGTCACATTGAACTGATGGGAGCCATGCGGCAACACGATCATGTCTTCGTGATCATCACTGTACGCAGGGCCAAACTTGACCACCATTTGAAAGCTGTTGGACACAGCTAAATCAAAGGGTTCATTGGTCAAATCGCAGTTGACATTCACATGGCCTTCCAAGGAAAACTCCGCTTCCATTAGGGTTGGCTTTATGTGAAGGTTTACCACTGCCTTGGCTTGAACAGCGTTGAATTCTTCATTGTCGAAAGTCTCAAAGAACGATTCCGAAAGTTGAAAGTCAAAAGTGTGAACGCCATCCTTAAGTCCTGAAAACTGAATGTCAAAATCTGCGTTCGCTTCCATTTTATCTCAACATTACGGGCGCCAAAGATAACAAAAAACACACAAAGGCAAACCTCTTGTGCGCATCTTGTTTTTTATCGCGTTTTTTTCACTAGGTCGAGATGTTTCGTCTCTTCACAACTTCGATAGCAGTCTGTACTGCCTGCCGAAAGGATTGGGGGTTTGCCTGTCCTGTTCCCGCAATGCCAAAAGCCGTTCCGTGGTCGGGAGAAGTGCGAACCGCCGACAAGCCAGCTGTAAAATTGACGCCTTGCCCAAATGAAAGGGTTTTAAACGGGATCAAGCCCTGATCGTGATACATCGCCAAAATGGCGTCGTAGTTTTTGTAGGATTGTGATCCAAAAAAGGCATCTGCCGAAAAGGGTCCGCTGATTTCTGTCTTGTCGATTTGGTGGGTTTGTAAGAAGGGTTCGAGCATGCTGACTTCCTCCTCGCCAATGACCCCCTCATCTCCCGCATGCGGATTGAGTCCAAGCACGGCAATACGCGGATTTGTAATGCCAAAATCCTGTTGAAGAGAATGAGCAACGGCGTTTAACTTTTGCGCAACACGATCCGTTGTGATATGTCGGGCAATGTCTTTGACCGCCACATGGTCGGTCACTAAGGCAACCCGAAGGTCTGGATGCACCAAAAACATCAGCGCATCTCCGTCGAACGCTTGCGCCAAATAATCGGTATGCCCCGGAAAGCGAAAATCCTCACTTTGGATGGCTG
>JAKMFI010000129.1 GCA_022425505.1 Flavobacteriaceae bacterium
ACGACTATCAGCGCAATGCAATGCGCCATCATGTGATCCCAGAATTGGCCAAACTACACCCTAAAGCTTTGGAAAACACCATTAAAACCATAGATTTTACAAAGGAAGCTGTTTTGGTGATTCAGCAACAAACCGAACAGCTGAAAAAGGAACTTTTTCTGATGGAAAAGGAGACCATTCGGATTTCCATCTCATCCGTAAAAGCACTTCAGCCCCTTTCGTTCTGGATTCATCAACTGTTTCACCCCTATGGTTTTGACCATCGAGAAGTGATCAAATTGTTGAGCGCACAAAAAGGAAAGTGCATCCATTCGGCAGATCACATGCTTGAAGTTGGCCGAAATGAGTTCTTGCTTTACAAGTCCGTTGATCAAAAGAAAGAAGTGGAATTTGAGGTTTATGAATATGGTATTGATGAGCCAATAGAACTTCTATTTTCGAGAGATCAACAGCACGAGCAAAGCAGTTTGACTCTTGACGCGACAGCCATATCGTTTCCCATGAAGCTGCGCAAATGGAATAGGGGAGATCACTTCTATCCGACTGGCATGTCAGGGTCAAAAAAAGTTTCTAAATATTTCAAAGACGAAAAATATACCGCAACCGAAAAAGCGGCACAATGGTTGTTGTGTTCAGGAAATGATATCGTTTGGATTGTCGGTAAGCGTGCAGATCGTAGATTTGTACCAACAAAAACAACCGTTGATTTTTTAAACATTAACCTCAAATGAGAATTATACCCCTTATCCTCAAACTTCTTTTTGCGAGTTTGGCCATGGCACAGAACCCTGTGACTTGGACAACCCAAGCAAAACAAATCGATTCCCTATCCTATGATGTGGTCATTACCGCTACAATTGAAGAGAAATGGCATTTGTATGCCACAGAAATGCCAGAAGATGGCCCGCTGCCAACCGAATTCAGTTTTCAAGATGTAATCCCAATTGGTCCATTAACGCATTCAGAATTGATCACGGGTTATGACCCCATTTTTGAAATGGAACTGTCTTATTTTGACAACAAAGCGACCTTTTATCAAACCATAGAAGTGGCTGGCCAGTCTGTTCAATACATTACAGTAGATTTAATCTACCAGGCCTGTGATGATAAACTCTGTATTTTTAGAGATGAGCAGTTGTTGATTTCCTTGACAGGCGATTCGCAACAGCAACAATCCGAAGACCTAACTGCGCTCACTGCAGACTCGGTTAAAAAATTAAATATTGAACTGAAAAACTCCGATCTTCTCTCGACAAGATCTGATCAAGAAAGTGATTCATCTTCTATTTGGAATATCTTTTTACTCGGTTTTTTTGGCGGATTGATCGCCTTGCTTACGCCTTGTGTGTTTCCGATGATTCCACTGACCGTTTCATTTTTTACCAAGCAGAGTAGCACCAAAAGTCAAGGGTTGACCAATGCCTTACTCTATGCCTTTTTTATTGTCTTGATTTATGCCTTGTTGAGCATGCCTTTTCACTTCCTCGACTCGATAAACCCTGAAATTCTCAACACCATTTCGACCAACATCTGGCTCAACATTTTTTTCTTTTTGATTTTTCTGTTTTTTGCCTTTTCATTTTTTGGATATTATGAGCTCACTCTTCCTTCGTCGTGGGCAAACCGACTCGATTTTGCATCAAATAAAGCAGGAGGTTTCATCGGAATCTTTTTAATGGCGCTCACCCTTGCCATCGTTTCTTTTTCATGTAC
Organism: Flavobacteriaceae bacterium; assembly: GCA_022425505.1. Classification (GTDB taxonomy): domain Bacteria; phylum Bacteroidota; class Bacteroidia; order Flavobacteriales; family Flavobacteriaceae; genus UBA724. The sequence goes on from JAKMFI010000129.1 coordinate 1,714, forward strand.
AGGTCCAATTTTGGGCTCACTACTTGCGGGCTCTTTATCAAGCACAGGAGGGGCAACCCAACTCAGTATGGGGATGACTGGATTTGGTTTGGCGTTGGCCTTGCCTTTTGGGCTGTTTGCGCTTTTTCCCAATCTGTTGCAGAGCTTACCCAAGTCCGGCGGATGGATGAATACCCTTAAGGTGGTGTTGGGCTTTATCGAACTCGCATTAGCGATCAAATTTCTTTCCAACGCTGATCTTGTGGCGCATTGGGGTATCCTCAAACGTGAGATTTTTATCGGTCTATGGGTTTTGATTTTTGTTGTGATGATTGCGTACCTATTTGGTTTATTCCGATTTCCTCATGAAACAAAGAAACCAGTATTGGGAACAGGCAGGATTCTTCTAGCGGTTGTGAGTTTGTCGTTTGTTGTGTATCTCGTTCCAGGTACCTTACCTAACTCGTCTTCCAATTCACTCAAGCTCTTGGCGGGCTTTCCACCGCCGACCTTTTACAGTGTTTATGCACAGGATTCTGATTGTCCCCTCAACTTAGATTGTTACAAAGACTATGACAAAGGCATAGCGGTTGCCAAAGCAGCGAATAAGCCAATATTATTGGACTTTACAGGATGGGCATGTGTGAATTGTCGGAAAGTAGAAGAAAATGTTTGGAGCGACCCCGCAATTTATCGGTTGATCAATGAGGAACTGGTTTTGATTTCTTTATATGTAGATGACCGAGAGCCACTGGCAAAGGAAGATCAATTTACGCTGGAATACACCTCAGGGCGAATTCGAAACATCGAAACCATCGGACAGAAATGGGCTGCTTTCCAGGCGATTAATTTCAACTCCGTTGCACAACCACATTATATCCTGATGATGCCCGATGGAACCGTCTTGGCACCCCCACAGCAATACACAGATATTCCGACTTATTTGCAATGGTTACAAAATGGCTTAGCCAATGTGCCTCGTCAAGCGTTGGGATTCACACTCGAGTAAGACCCGCCATAATATAGAAGGGGAGAACCGTCAAACACGCGACCCGAAGAAACTTTTGCGACATAAATCCAGTGATCCCCGCCGTCGTGGGTTGCTTGTAGTTTTGCCTCCAAAACCCCAAGGGTTTCAGCAAAAACAGGGTATTTGTGTTCTGGTATCGTAGCTAAACCTTTAAACCGCTCTTCATTTGTCAATTTGGAACTGGCAAAGCGATTTGAAATCTCTTGTTGATGTTCAGATAAGATGTTGATCGCCAGATATTGCTCTGCATTCAAGGGCGTATTAAAACGTGCATCCTTATCGATGCAAAACAAAACTAGCGGTGGGTCAAGAGAAACAGAGCTAAAGGAGTTAACCGTAATCCCATGTGATTCACCCTTATGTGTGGTGGTTAAAACCGTTATTCCCGTTGCATAGTGCCCACAAATATTTCTAAAGTCAGTTGAATTCATACTGCAAAGAAAATAATAGATGGGGAGAATACACGAGCTTGTGCAAATAATTTTTACCTTTAGCCAAAACCTATTTATGCTAACCCAAGTCTTTGCAAGTGCCGTTTTTGGCATTGATGCTGTTCCCATCACAATCGAAATACATATTGATGCAGGCATTGGCTACCATCTGGTGGGACTACCCGACAATGCGGTAAAAGAGAGCAATTACCGTATTGCCGCTGCCTTGACCAATACCAACTACAAACTGCCCGGCAAACGAATCACGATCAATCTCGCACCTGCTGACTTGCGAAAAGAAGGGTCTGCCTATGATTTGCCGATTGCCATTGGGATTCTCGCTGCGGATGGACAAATTCAGCCAACCCAACTCGAAAGTTGTTGTATGATGGGGGAGTTGAACCTCGACGGGCATCTTCGACTCATTAAAGGGGTGTTGCCGATTGCGGTTCAAGCAAAGGCATCTGGATTTCAATCCCTGATTGTACCTGCCGAAAATGCCAAAGAGGCCGCTGTGGTCGATGGATTAGATGTTTATGGGTTTAACCATATCAAAGAGATCATTTCTTTTTTAGAGGGAACTCCATATGATGCCGAAAACATCGACATCCAAGAAGCGTTTCGCACACAACATCATTACGGTTTGGACTTTTCAGATGTAAAAGGGCAGCAAAGCATCAAGCGATGTATGGAAATTGCAGCAGCTGGCGGACATAATATCATTTTGATTGGACCGCCAGGATCTGGTAAAACCATGCTCGCCAAGCGATTGCCAACGATATTGCCCCCTATGGAACTCGAAGAAGCTTTGGAAACTACAAAAATTCACTCCGTA
>JAKMFI010000140.1 GCA_022425505.1 Flavobacteriaceae bacterium
TCATCAAAACTCCCGTGTCGCAAGTTAGCACAGGGTTTCCAAAAGAAAATAGAGGTGCCGCGAGATATTGCGAAAGAAAGTTACGTTTTTCGCTTGCAGCGGGCGAAAGTTATTTATAAACAGCATCTACCCAAGGATGCGGGCGTAGCTCAGGGGTAGAGCGTTACCTTGCCAAGGTAAATGTCGTGAGTTCGAATCTCATCGCCCGCTCCAAAAACTGTTACCCAACAAAATCAGTGTTTTAGAGCTATTAGTGCGTTTCCTTTGCACCCCTTTATTGTACCCCCCAAAAAAAACGGCCACTAAAATAGCAGCCGCTTTCAAAGTTTTATAAGCTCTCAGGTACTGAATCAGCTCAGTACTTGTTGCAATGCACTGTGATCGTACCCTGAAACTTGATCTGATACTCGATGTAATGGTCGTTATCGTAGCGTTGTACTTCGATAGGACCCCCATCGCTTAACTTAACTGCCTCATCCATCGCCTGTGAGAAGTTGGCAGCGTCTTTGTCTTCTGGATATTTGTTCATTCAGGGGTGGGCGTAATGCGGCGCTGAATGAGGTGGGTTTGTGAACTCATGAACAAACCTATATTTTTGGGTCGCACAAAAATTCACCACAATATGTTGATTAAAATTGACAGAGAGGGGCTGTATAAGGCATTGTAGCCGCAACAGGTCCGAAGTGATCTGAGAAGAGCAGCCTCCCTGATCATCCCCATACTAGTTCGGGGCTTGCTCTTCGCCGAGCAAGGTTCTTACTCCTCTTCCATTGGTAACCTTGCTACAAAATGTGAGGGCGCTGGCTATTTCCTCCCTGTTAAAGCCAGTTGAACTGGTCGGCCATTAATTCTTGTAGTCATCTCGGCCGACCTTTTCTTTTTTTGATAAAAACTTGCCTTTTGGAATTTGGATTCTAATTACCGACAGTGGTCTCGGCCACACTCCCTGTTGGACTAGCCCCGCCTTGAGCGGGGCATTTTTTTATTTGAATAATCAAAAGACAGTTTGTTAACCTGAGCGAACTTAAGCAAGGTTATGTCATGCTTAGAATTTTTACACTTATCAATCTTCTTTTCGGCCATGGTCAGAACTCGTTTGGCGTCTGACCGTTTTCGCTTTGCTGCTTTTACTCGCTTTTCAGATTCAGTTTTTGGAGCATTTTTGCGCCGTTGCTTTTTGCGAGATTTAAGCAGTTCTGAAGTTTCTGAACGATGGGCTTTCCAAATGTTTGATAAGCCTTGGTGACTGATCGTTTTACCAGACTTTTCACTGAGCCAATCAGCCGTCCGCCTGGAGCTGTGTCCTTCGTCCAAATAGTCCATTGCTTGCTCAACCATTGGAACAAGGTCCTGATCTGGTACGAGAACCAAAGGATCGTCATCATCAGCTTTGTACGCATAAGGTATTTTCGCCGTTTTATTTGGACGGGTTTTGTTATCCCAAGCCATTAAAGTTTCATTCAGTTATATACACTTACATTGTATGCAATTGTATTTATTTGGTTTTTCAAAACATCCAGCTATCTTCATTGCTATGAGTTCAAATAACTGCGACACATGTAACGTTTCTGGGAGCCAACTTATGGACCACTGTCCTGAGTGTGGTGATCCTTTTGCATATCCATCTATCGGGCAAAAGTTACGAGCAACGTTTGGCATTGTGGGCATACTAGCGATAGCAGCAGTTCTCGCTTTGTAATCAAAAATTAGGGTAATGTATGAGTGTAGTCGAAGAATTTTGGCTGCAGGAGCGGATTTTTCGTTTTTTCCGCCTGCGCAACAAACTAGGCACTAGCGAACTGAGACGGGTAGCGATGCTTGCAGGGTATTTATGCCAAGAAGGCCGTATCACCGAAGCAGGCCGCACATTTGCCCAAAATCTATGTGCGGAGACCTTGCAGCGGCAAGAAACACACAGACCTACTCTCCCATTGTCTTGGGCGGCAGAATAAACATACCCCCACAGTTGGTTTCGACCTCGACCTTTTCTTTTTTCACAAGGCCAGTCCGGTCCAGCACTTCTTTGGCTGCAGCAATAGCGTTCTTTGCGCCCATTGCAGACGGATCGTCTAAGACATCTGTGATACCGAATGCAGCCTTTGGAGCATTCAAGGCCATCATCATTGATGTGCGGTCCATGATTTCATCTCTAAGGTTACCGACTACCTCTTGAACAGCAGTCGTCTTGGCGTAGCCAGCCATATCCATTGCTAATCGGATATTACCCCGAGCATCACCCAACAGGTGTTCCAGGAATGCCATCTGTTTGTCTGTGAGTTGCTTTTTTGGCTTATCCATAACTACCTCAGATAAATGAACGCAAGACCAACTGCGCCTGATAGCACCATCCAAAACAGGCGCTCTGC
>JAKMFI010000143.1 GCA_022425505.1 Flavobacteriaceae bacterium
CGGCTGCGTATTCCACAATCAAGACGGCCATATCACAGGGTAGGGAACTTTTTGATGTAGGAAAGCAAATCTCCGATTTTGTGTACGCAGAAGAGGATTTGCGAGCAAAAGCCGAGGCAAAGAAAAAGAGTCCTATCAATCGAGTGCTAGGGAAAGAGGCATCCGATTTCGAAGAGTTTATGGCGCTTGAGAAAATCAGGCAGCAAAAGGACCAGCTTCAGTCAATGATGCGGCTCTACGGAAGGCCCGGAATGTGGGACTCTTATGTGGAGTTTTGCGCTAAGGCGAGGAAGGCCCGTAAGGACGCTCAAAGGCAGCGAGAAAAAGAACGACAGGAGATGATAGAGATCCTGACTTGGATATTCATCGTCGTCGTTGTGTGGGGCGGTTTAGGGTATGGTGCCTATTATTGGTTCACAAAATAAAAAAGACCCACCATGCGTCAGGAGAGTCTTGATTATTTCAGGGCGATAGTCTGGGAGAGATGCCCTGGTTCGGCTACGATACAGGGAGGTTTGTAGCCGTTGCTTGAGGATATATGCTGCACTGCAGCAAAAAGCAAGTACTTTTTTGCATAGCGGGAATGCAATTGCTGTATCTACTAAAAAGCCATGTTTTATCGTATATTACGAGCATAACAACAAAAGGAAAATGTTATGCTTAGAAAAATCTACAGAGCGATTGCCGTAGGGCAGGCTGCAGTTGCAGCAAATCGTTTGCTACAAACAGTATCTGATCGTCAGTTAGACGACATGGGTATTTCAAGAAGTGACTTCGTCCAAGAGTGCATGAACAAAGTTATCGCAGACTTTGCTGCTCAAGACGCTTCAGAAGCGAATAAATCAGTTCGCAACATGATCAATCACATGATCAATCCAAATCTAGCAGGGGCTGTCTAATTAGCCCTCGCTATACCCATTACCGATTTTCCAGATCAGTCTAAAATCCGGTTCTGATTTTCTATTACAATTTTTACATCGAGCTTTTCGAACGATGTCACCGACAGTGGTTGATCCATCGAACTTTTTCCAAAAGCGCTTTGATAGGCAATCTCAGCAGTATGTCTGCAAAACCGACATTCCATGTGGATGTGATGATGCGGAATAGTTCTTAGCTGCGTTTCCATCGTACCCTCAAATAGAAGAAGGCGGCTCAACGCTAAAACCCTCCCAAGTTTTTAGCGGAGCCGCCTCCGAATTGTTCCTCTCCCGGGAACTGTGAGCAGGGATAGTGATCATTTAATTCATTGAGTCAACAGTTATGTCAGCGGGTAAGAAATACTCAAAGAAAGTAAAAGACCCCAAAACCGGACGGACTAAGACGGTCTACTACGGTGCGAAGGGTTACAAGATCGCTCCTGGCACCAAGCGGGGCGACAGCTACTGCGCTCGTTCCTGGGGCCAGATGCAAAAACATCCTGCTGCAGCAAAAGACCCTAACTCGCCACTGCGTTTAAGCCGCAAGAAATGGAAGTTTTCGGGCAAAAAGTCGAGGCGGACATGAAAACAAAGAACTCACTCGTAAACAACATCCGCAAACGCCAGAAAGCGGGAACAGCTAGGCCGAAGAGTAAAACAACGGTAAGTCCAAAAGCGTATAAAGCGATGAAAAAGGGATGGCCAAAAAGCAAATGACCGCCTCGGGAGGAAACCTCTCTTAGCGGTCATTCTGTCTAATCGATCCTGCCAGCTACCTTCATTGGGTGTGCCCCCAAATCCTGCAATCCAAGTTTTGTTCCGGTTGTCCTTCACTCTACCGTTCATGCCGACACTAACTATTGTTTGAACCGAAATTCATCCAACCATCGATGTCTGTAATCCAACAGTTGAAACTCGATCCTGAACTTAAATCCCATTGCTGATTTTTAAGTCCGCAATTCCGTTTCCCCCAGACTAGATTAACTATGAGACTACACAGCTTTTTAAATCTACAACGCACTAATTTTAAGAAAAACGCATATCCACAGGGTTATCCCCAACATTTGTGATTTATGCACACATTCGTCCACAGATTCTGGGGATAAATTCAAATATTCATAAATGATTTCAGTCATTTATTGATTCGGAGACCTTATGCCATGGCTGATGATCGACTGCAACGCATGGAAGATAGAATTGACCGTATGTCGCAAGCGATAGTTGCGATGGCTCGCATGGAAGAAAGAATGATCAGCGTTTTCAAAAGGCTTGATGCTTGCGATGAGAGCATGAAGAAAATCGATGAGCGTATGGATAAATCCGAGAAGCAAGCTATCGCCAGAGGCCAGAAGATTGCTTTTGCAGAGCGCCTGTTTTGGATGGTGCTATCAGGCGCAGTTGGTCTTGCGTTCATTTATCTGAGGTAGTTATGGATAAGCCAAAAAAGCAACTCACAGACAAACAGATGGCATTCCTGGAACACCTGTT
>JAKMFI010000001.1 GCA_022425505.1 Flavobacteriaceae bacterium
ATCTTGTTGTTTTTTGTGGTTATCACCTCATGCTCCCAATCTGGACAAAAAACAATGAATGCTGAACCAACCGCTACCGAAAACAGAGATTTTTTTGACAACAAACCACAACTCACCCCAATTCCCCTTGGAGAAGAACAGCCCTTTACGTCCTTGTTTGCCCAACTTGAAGAATTGCCAAATGTCGACACCAATACCCTCCAACAGCAGCTCCAATCGATAGCTGATGAAGCAGATCGAGTTTCAGCGAAAAACTTCCCAGACCAACTTCGCATTCCACAACTCCTGAGTCGGTATAAGGTCTTTCGAACTCGAGTTGGAATTGTTCGTTTTGCCAACCCCTCACAGTACGCAGATTCCTCTTTTGTAAAGGGAATGGACGATGTGATTATTGCTTGGAATGTATTTGCCGATCACTACAACCGAATCGTTAAGGAGCTTGATCAAGACCAAGTTTCGGCTCAATAAAAGCATACCCCAAAGATTCAACCTGTGAATCAGTAACGATTTTATTGGTATTTCCGGGTTTTTCAGCAAATTTTGGTAAAGGGAGTTGCATCTCTTTCGCTGCTTGCTCGTAGAAGTCTTGTTTTGTAGGGTGCCATGGCGCAACACCGTTATAGATACTTTGCCATGGAGCTTGATCAGCCAAATGGCGAAGCAAACCGATCGCATCTGCTTTGTGAATCAAATTGATCGGAGCCTGTGGGTTATCAACTATTGGTAATTTGGCGAGTTGCTTCACGGGGTGTCGGTCGCCACCCAAAAGGCCACCCAAACGAACGATTTGGGTAGAAAAACCGTCTTGGGATCGTAAAATATTTTCAACCTCAAACAGTTGCTTTCCACTTTCGGTTTGTGGTTGTGGGACTGTATTTGGTGTAACAAGTCCTTGCTGCATACCATAAACACCCGTGCTGCTGGTAAAGACGACCTCTTTGACTTTGCTTTTATGGATATGTGAAAGGAGCTGATGAATCACCGCAACAAAATCTCGTTTTGGGTTTTTTCGAATTCCAGGCGGGAAGGTCAAAAACAAACGGCTAACCCCATGAAGAAACTCGGGTAAATTACCTGAAACATGGTTTTCGCTGATTTGGATAGCAAATCCATGAATCCCCTGCTCTTGAAGAGAATCCGCATCTTTTTTCGATTGCCGACTGCCATGCACAACAAAATCATCCGCCACATAGGATTGGGCAAGCCCCAGGCCAAGCCAACCACAACCCAGCACCCCAATTCGCTCTTTCATATTGCAAAAATAGACTCTTTTCATGCTGTTATTCCACCCATTTGCTAAAAAAAATGTACATTGTTTGGTATAAAAACACAACGATATGGCAATTAAAAGTTTTCAAGGCGTTCGTGCAAAGCCAAAACCAGCTCCCAATCCTCCTTTGCTTGTTTCGGATTATATGACCCGGGAGCTCATTACATTTTCTCCAGACCAATCGATTTTAGAAGTTATGGAATTGTTTATTCGTCATCAGATTTCTGGTGGACCGGTCGTTGATGATAAAGGGATACTTGTTGGGATTGTTTCGGAGGCAGACTTTATGAAACAGATTTCGGAAAGTCGTTATTTCAATATGCCCATTTTAGAGAAGCAAGTCGCATTCTTTATGTCGTCTCCTGTCAATACGATTGAGCATGATCGTACAATTTTTGATGCCGCTTTGTATTTCCATACCAATAGTCGTCGTCGCTTGCCAGTGCTCAACAATGGACGTTTGGTCGGTCAGATCAGCCGTCGCGATATTGTTGTAGCGGCCTTACAGTTGCGCAGTCAGCGTTGGCGTTAGTCCCAGTTCTGCCGCTTTACCAATACGTACCAGTCATTGTCGAGAGGTAAATAACCCTGGTCGTACACAAAATAATAGATCTTTCCAGCTTTTGTCCGATAGATACTTGTGATATAAGAAAACGAAAAAGCTGCATCGATTAGTTTTTTATGAGTGACTTTGGCCTTATCCCCTTTGTTCAATTTTTTTAGTATGCGGTAATTTTGCAGTAGCCGCCGGTTGACTTTGTAAATATTGCGCTTATGCTCGCGCTGATCTCGGTTGTTATAAACGTTTCGACACTGATCTCCACAAAATCGTTTGTCGCTACGCCCAGAAATGGGCTGTTTGCATTCGAGGCATTGACGTTCGCTCATGGTTGAGATGATTTGGATAACACAAATCTATAAAATTCATTTTGTTATCCAATCAAATCTAAGAGAGTGAATCTTAATGTCGTTGGAAAGATTATTTTCAATGTTCATGGTTGAATTTAAATTCATGAGATAGAATATATTCCCTGCTTATTATATCAAGCTTTTGCAATTCTGATAATGCGGTGTGCTATACGACCTAGACAATGACATTGGCGAAACCATAAATCGTTATGATACAGCGTTACAAAAAGCAGCGGAATTAGAGGCGTTGCATCGCATTTGGAAACAACAATTGGAAAACAAAAACAAGCACTAAACAAAAATTAGTAACTTGAACCCACAAACGCCCTAAATCGTTTACGCCGACCTCAAAACCGATTTCGCTTTTATTTCAAGTTTACATTTTAGAAACGTTTGATATACGAAACTCATAAAGGTTGGATATACGCAATGCGTTTATTCAGTTGTTGTGCTTCATTAAAAAACAACCGCACATTTCAGCACATTTGGCTTTTTCCTACCCACAACTCCAACGCTCTAAAAACCAAAAGAGCTAAAACTTTCCAACGCTAAAAGCCATACACATTTGCAATTCGCTGAAGCAACCACACAAGCCAAAATTGCAAAAGAGTATGCCTTTGCCAACGCTGACAACCGAAATGAAATAAAAATAACGAAAGCACAACAAAGTGTATAGTGCATAGCACTCTACGGGATGCTACGACACCATACACAGACCGTTCTCCAAAAAACCACTCCCCTTCGTAGCAGTCGTTTCTAACCGTTTATAAAAGACTATATCCGTAAATAAATAGTTAAAATACGACTCTTTGGTTTTGTCCCTTGCAACTTTGCGTCATTGTTTAACGTAAATCTACTATTATGAACAAAATTCAAAATCGTGTAAAATTGATTGGGCACTTAGGCGCCGATCCAGAAATCAGAACCTTAGAAAGCGGCCGTAGGGTTGCCAACTTTCTAATCGCGACCAATTCGTCCTACACCAATGACAAGGGTGAGCGAGTAGAAGACACCCAATGGCACCCCATCGTGGCATGGGGCAAGCTCGCAGAAATCAGCGAAAAACACCTCACAAAAGGCAAAAAAGTTGCTATCGAAGGCAAGTTGGTACACCGTACCTACGATGCCAAAGACGGTGAAAAACACTATATCACTGAAGTGAATTGTGACGAGCTGATGATGCTTTAGTCCTAAAAGTAGATGTCCTGCGCCAATCGAAACGTATTGGCGTGGGCCTCTACTAAAATCGAGAGTTCAGGAACATATCCACCACCCATACTACACTGCACAGGCAAGGCATGCCGACGACACCACTGCAATACCATCTCATCGCGCTGCTTACAACCCGCCACCGACAAACCCAATCTTCCCAATTTGTCTTGAGCAATCACATCCACACCACATAAATAAAATACAAAGTCTGGCTGTACTTTTTGATACAAATCGACCAGTGCATCTGCCAAAATCTTTAAATAGGTTGCATCATCGGTTTGGTCAGCTAACCCAATATCCCAATCGCTCGTTTCCTTGCGGAAAGGATAGTTTTTTTTCCCGTGCATAGAAAACGTAAACACATCCTTGTGATTCGAAAAAATAGCTGCTGTTCCATTTCCCTGATGCACATCCAAGTCTAGAACCAACACCTTGTTTGCCTTGCCATTGTCGAGGAGCCATTGCGCTGCGATGGCCTGATCGTTGAGCATGCAAAAGGCCTCTGACCGATCGGCAAAGGCATGGTGTGTTCCCCCAGCTATGTTCATCGCAATCCCATGCGTCAAAGCGTGTTCAGCACCGTCAATCGTTCCTTGGGCAATGACATGCTCACGTTGTACCAGTGCCTCAGAAAGTGGAAAGCCCAAACCTCTGACTTCTGCCTTGGAGAGGGTGAGCGCACACAATTTCTCGTAATATTCAGGTGTGTGTACTCGTAAAACCGTGTTTTTGTCAATGGGTTTTGGACTCAAAAATTGTTCGGAAGTACAAGTCCCCTCGTGTAGGAGTTGTTTGGGTAACAGCTCGTATTTGATCATGGGAAAGCGATGCCTTTCGGGCAGTGGATGCGCATAGCATGCATCAAAAGCAATGTAAAGCATGGGCTTAGACGCTCTGGGTTTTCAGTTTGTCTAATTGGACTTGGATATCGTCATCCTCTACTTTTGAAAACAACAATTCACTAGGGGCGAGGAATGTCCCAGTGGAAACGAATTCGGTCTGTGCCAAATCATCCCATTTAGACTCTCGGGGAAGACCTAAAATTTGTTTGAGCTTGTCAGCCGTTTGTGGTAAAAAGGGTGTACTGGCAATGGCCAATACAGCAGCAATTTGCAAGCCGTTATACATGATGGTCCTCACGCGATCTGGATCGGTTTTTTGCTGTTTCCACGGTTCTTCATCGGCCAGATATTTATTACCTAAGCGAGCGATTTTTAAGAGAAGCTGACTGGCTTCGCGAAAGCGATAGCCCTCCACTGCGGCGGCGATTTGCATTGGCAAAGCATGCAACTCGGTTAAGGTTTCTTTATCGACTTGCGTATTTGTATTTGGTGCTGGAACAACACCATCATAATATTTATGGGTCAGCACCACAATTCGGTTGATAAAGTTTCCATAGATGGCAACGAGCTCGTTATCATTTCGAGCTTGAAAGTCACGCCAGGTAAAGTCATTGTCTTTATTTTCTGGTGCATTGGCAGTCAAGACATAACGCAACACATCTTGCTTTCCGGAAAAGTCTTCCAAATATTCGTGCAGCCAAACGGCCCAGTTTTTTGAAGTGGATAGCTTTTGCCCTTCCAGGTTTAAAAATTCGTTGGCGGGTACATTGGTTGGCAACAGATAAGACCCCTCAGCATGGAGCATAGCGGGGAAGATAATACAGTGAAACACGATATTATCCTTGCCAATAAAGTGGATGAGTTTGGTGTTTTGATCTTTCCAATAGGGTTCCCAGTCTGCGTTGTTTTTTTCTGCCCATTCTTTGGTTGCGGAGATATACCCAATCGGCGCGTCAAACCAAACATAGAGGACTTTGTTTTCACCCCCTGGAACAGGAACGGGAATCCCCCAATCGAGATCTCGTGTTACTGCTCGTGCTTTGAGTCCATCGTCGAGCCATGATTTGACTTGTCCATAGACGTTGGGTTTCCAGTCATCAGCGTGTCCTTTTAGGATCCAATCTTCCAAAAAGGTCTGGTATCGATCCAAAGGTAAAAACCAATGTTTGGTTGCTTTGGTAACGGGAACACTACCAGAAAGCGTGGAGGTTGGATTGATCAGGTCAGTCGCATTGAGCGAGCGTCCACAGGACTCACATTGATCGCCATAGGCCTCTTCATGACCGCAATGAGGACAAGTACCCACAACAAATCGATCTGCCAAAAACTGTTTGGCTTCCTCGTCGTAGAGTTGTTCTGTGGTTTCTTCAATAAAGTCGCCTTTGTCGTGTAGGTTTTTAAAAAAATCACTGGCAGTTTGATGATGGATGGGGTCAGAGGTTCTTCCATAGTGGTCAAAAGAAATGCCAAAGTCATCAAAAGAAGACTTGATCATATTGTGATAGTGATCAATGAGCTCTTTTGGAGATTTCCCCTCTCTTTTTGCTCGAATGGAAATCGCCACTCCGTGCTCGTCACTTCCACAGACAAAAAATACATCCTCTCCTTTCATTCGCAGGTAGCGGGCATAAATGTCTGCTGGAACATAAACACCAGCGAGATGTCCAATATGTATCGGACCATTGGTGTAAGGAAGTGCTGCGGTAATCGTGTAGCGGTTTTTTGACATGAAGGTATTTCTACTGACCGCAAAAATAAACAATAATCTCCCCTCTCATTGATTTTTTATATCTTCAAATTCAAATCAACCCCAATGAACACAACCATTCGTGGCCGAAAAGGCGAAGACTTAGCCGCAGAAAGCTATCAAAAACAAGGTTTTGCCGTCTTAAAACGCAATTATCGCTTTGGTAGGGCAGAAGTGGACATCATTGCCAAAAAGGACGATACACTCGCAATCGTGGAGGTCAAATGGCGTAGCAACAACTACTTTGGAGATCCACAATCCTTTGTTTCCAAAAAACAACAACGATCCCTCATCACGGCAGCAAATCATTATGTCAACTCCAATGGCTTAGACGTTCATGTCAGGTTTGATATCGTAAGTATTGTGGGAAAGCAACCCAAAGTCGACATTCAAATCATCGAAAATGCCTTTTACCCTTTTCTTTAAATGTGTTATTTATAACAAAGTGTTTAATTATTTACTATTTTCGCTATGAATTTACGTACACATATGAAAACGATTTCTTCTGCTGTTGAAGATTATATCAAAAGCAAACCCTTTTTGGTCAGCGCACTCACGCAGGGAATCATCAATCTGACTTCCTTGGCTCGTATGATGAACAAGGACATCACGAGTGTGATGAACAAAGACGTGCGAAATGGTGCGATTGTGATGGCGCTCAAACGCCTTTCCTCTGACTTTGAATTTCGCTCCTCTCTCAAAATTGTACGCACTTTACGCAATATTGGAGATATCACGGTTCGCTCGTCTCTAATCGACTATAATTTTAAAACATCACCCACGCTTTTGACTTCTCAAGCAAAATTGATGACTGAGATTTCTAGCGATAAAGACAATTTTTATTCCTCATCTAGGGGAGTCAACGAGTGTAATGTTGTGGTCAGTGGCAATCTTGCGGAGTTTGTTGAAAGTTGTTTTTCCAATGAGACTTGTATTCATAAAGAAACGGAATTGTCTTCTATTTCGGTGAAGTTACCAATTGAGAATGTGTCTGTACCAGGAATCTATTATTTTGTTTTCCAACGCCTTTCGTGGGAGGGAATCAACATCTATGAGGTTATTTCGACGTCGAATGAGTTCACCATTTTAGTCAACGAGGAGCAAGTTGATAAGGCCTTTCGGATAATCAAGGATCTCAAACAGTTGTAGGTCGTAACTCTGCCAAGCAACGCAGTGCTTCTTCAATCGTTTTTACCTCCTCAAAAGAAAGGAACAATCGGGTATTTTCCCCTTGTTTTCGCTCTTTCAAAATTCCCTTTTTCGAATGAGATTGGAGTTGCCTCATCATACGACTAAAATCATCTGACTGAAAAAAGTTGTCAGTCCTTGTGGTATCAAAATAACAGATGAGTTTGTTTTTTTTCAAAACGACTTTTTCAAAGTGCAACTCAGTAGCTAGCCATTTCAGCTGAACACTTTGGATCAGTGCTTGTGAAGTAGTGGGTAAAGGACCAAATCGATCTTTGAGTTCAACGACCAACTGGTCAAGTGCGGATGGATTGGTCACTTCGTTTAAACTTTGATAACAACTCAATCGTTCCTGTACGTTGTTGATGTAAGTATCTGGGAAAAGAATTTCAAGGTCAGTATCAATTTGCACCTCTTTTTGAGTTGGCCCATGATCGGGATAGAGTTCTTGAAAATGCTCAATTTTTAACTCTTCAATCGCCTCTTTTAAGATTTTCTGATAGGTGTCAAAACCGATATCATTGATAAATCCACTTTGTTCTCCACCAAGCAGATCGCCTGCTCCGCGAATTTCCAAATCACGCATAGCGATTTGAAAGCCAGAACCCAGAGCGGTGTGCTCGGCAAGTGCTCGCATTCGTTTTCGTGCCTCATCGGTCAAGGTGGACAAAGGTGCAGACAGAAAATAACAAAAGGCTTTTTTATTGCTTCTTCCGACACGACCGCGCATCTGGTGAAGATCACTAAGCCCAAATTGGTGCGCATTGTTGATGAATATGGTGTTGGCGTTTGGCACATCAAGCCCATTCTCGATGATGGTTGTTGCGACGAGGATATCGATCTGTCCTTCAATAAAATTTCGCATTCGACTCTCAATAGATGAGCCGTCCATTTGACCGTGAATGCTTGTAACTTTGGCATCGGGAACTAGGCGTTGTAACATTCCTGTAAACTCAGCTAAATTCTCAACACGATTGTGTACAAAAAAGACTTGTCCTCCACGCTGCAATTCATAGATGATGGCATCGCGGATCAAGGGTTCACTAAACCCAACAACCTGACTGTCTATTGGGTGTCTATTGGGCGGGGGCGTATTGATTATCGATAAGTCACGGGCTGCCATCAAGCTAAATTGAAGAGTACGAGGAATTGGTGTAGCAGTAAGGGTAAGCACATCCACATTGTTTTTTAACGCGCGGAGTTTCTCCTTGACCCCAACACCAAATTTTTGCTCTTCATCGACGATAAGCAAGCCGAGATTTTTAAAGCGAGTACTTTTATTGACCAGTTGGTGCGTTCCGATAACAATATCGATTGAGCCGTCGTCTAGCCCATTGAGAATTTCCTTTCTGTCTTTGGCCGACCGAAAGCGGTTGAGATAATTGATTTGAACGGGAAAATCGTGCAATCGCTTTGAAAAGGTGTTGTGATGCTGAAAGGCAAGGATCGTGGTGGGAACAAGAATAGCGACTTGCTTGCCGTTGTCCACGGCCTTAAAGGCAGCACGGATTGCCACTTCGGTTTTCCCAAAACCAACATCGCCACAGACCAGTCGATCCATAGGCTGTTCGCTTTCCATATCTTGTTTAACTGCTTCTGTTGCACTTCGCTGATCGGGGGTATCTTCATATACAAAAGAGGCCTCCAACTCATGCTGTAAATAGCTGTCCGAGTTGTACTGAAAGCCCTTTTTGAGTTTGCGCTTGGCATAGATCTGAATGAGGTCAAAAGCAATCTCTTTAACCCGCTTTTTGGTTTTTGTCTTGAGCTTTTTCCATGCTGCTGACCCGAGTTTATAGATTTTGGGAACGGCACCGTCCTTCCCTGAATACTTTGAGATTTTATACAGAGAATGAATGCTGACATAGAGAATATCGCGTTCCCCATAGATCAGTTTGATCGCTTCTTGTTGTTTTCCTTCAACTTCGATACGCTGGAGTCCACCAAACCTACCAACCCCATGATCGATATGGGTCACATAATCCCCAACACTGAGTTGGTTAAACGCTTTAAGACTAATTGCTTGTTTTTTGGCATAGCCATTTTTGAGTCTGAACTTATGATGACGCTCAAAAAACTGATGGTCAGTGTAGCAAGCCACTTGGTTTTGTCTATCGATAAACCCGCGATAGAGAGGCATAATATGAATGTCAAATAAATCTTCAGATGCCAACTCATCAGCAATACGAAGAAAACGGTCAGCCTGCGGTTGAGAACTGCAGAAAATATGATTATGAATACCCTGCGATTGGTTTTCGATCAGGTGTTCAATTATATGTTCGAAATTCCGATGAAAGCTCGGTTGTGGCTGGCAGTCAAAAGCAATATGGTTTGACGCTTTCTCTCCTCCAAAATGGACGGTGGTTCGATTTTCAAATGCGTCTTCAAAATCTTGACCACGCACAAATAGGTTTTCTGGTTTGGCGTGTGCGATGGGGCCTTCCAAGGCGGCATGCGCTTCAATTGACTTTTCATAGAGCTTGTCCAAAACAGAGCAGACATCTGAAATTCGCGGAAGTAGATAGGTAGTTGAATCGGTTAAAAATGACCAAAGGGGTTGCCGTTCTTCACTTTGTAATTTGTATTCTAAATGCGCCACAACATCCACGGCTTGCAGCGACTTACTAGACAGTTGGGTTTCTATATCAAAGCAATTGATTCGATCGATTTCGTCACCAAAAAACTCGATACGATAGGGTTCATCCTTGTCGAAAGAAAAGATATCGATAATCCCACCACGAACCGAAAATTCGCCAGGTTGGGACACAAAATCAACCCTTTGAAAATCGTATTCGAACAAGGCCTCATTGACAAGGTCTCGACCTAGACTTTCGCCAACTTTGATCGTTAAGGTTTTTTTCTGTAGTTCTTTTTTTGTGATGACTTGTTCAAATAAGGCATCGGGATAGCTGACAAGTACGATTGGATGTTTGGCATGACTGCACCGTTTAAGCGCTTCAGCACGCATCATTACATTGGCATTATCTACTTGCTCGATCTCATAAGGGCGACGATAGCTAGCAGGATAAAACAACACTTGATGGTTGGGCAACAATCGCTCGAGATCGTTATGCATATACGCTGCCTCTTCTTTGTCTTCAAGCACCCATACGAGATGCTTAATACGTTGTTCAAAGACAGCAGCGACCAAAAAGGCATAGGAAGAGCCCGCGAGACCGGAAATACTGACTTTTTCGCCCGCTTCAATGTGGTTGTAAAGCTGTTGAGTTTGTGCACTTGCCAGCACACCACCCAAGTTGCCAAATGGATTCAATCCAATTTTTTTTGCAATGATACAAACTCTGAAGATAGCTCACGTACAAATCCCAAAAAGATTCCATTCTGCATTTGTAGGCATATTCTGCTTATTGTTACCTTTGCGCCCATGAAAAATCAGGTTTGTATTCGCCAGGCGACTGTTGAGGATGCACAAGCGATTTTATCGCTTATTCAGGAGCTTGCTACTTTTGAGCGCAAGCCCGAAGCAGTAATACTCACCAAAGAGGAGCTTGTTCGGGATGGCTTTGGCGAACAACCGGCTTTTGTGTGTTTTGTAGCTGAGGAAGACAAACAAATTATTGGAATGGCATTGGGTTACCCACGCTATTCAACTTGGAAAGGCAAAACCATGCATCTTGAGGACCTGATCGTACAAGAGCAGCATTGTGGCAAAGGAGTTGGATTTGCCTTATACAAACGATTTATCCATTATGCCGCCTCCCTTCGTGTGAAACGCATTGAGTGGGCTGTCTTGGATTGGAACCAATCTGCAATCGATTTTTACGAACAAACAGGTGCCAAAGTATTGTCCGATTGGCGCACAGCGCAAATGGGCGAAAACGAAATTTCTCATTTTATAAATCAATACCCTGATGCGGATATTTAAATTTGGAGGAGCGTCGGTGAAAGACGCCGATGGGATACACAATATGTATCGTTTACTGAAACTAACGGGTCACGAAAACACCCTGATTGTGGTCTCAGCCATGGGAAAAACCACCAACGCCCTCGAAAAGCTAATCGAAGTCTATTTTGAAGATTCCCAAAAGACAGAATCGCAACTCAACGAAGTTATCGATTATCACTTGGGAATTATGAATGAGATATTTGACCATCCCAAGCATGATGTTTATGATGAGGTCAAAGGACGATTTGATCACTTGCGTACCTTTTTGAAAACCAACAAGTCTCCACATTACTCTTTTGTCTATGACCAAGTTGTGAGTACAGGCGAACTGGTGTCAACGACAATCATTACACATTATCTCAATTCAAAAGGGATTTCTGCCGACTGGCTTGATGCGAGAGAGTGCATCCAAACCGATGCAAGCTATCGAGATGCGAATGTGGACTGGACGCGGACAGAGGTCGCTATCAATGAGCAAGTCAGCCCAAACCGATTGTACATTACGCAAGGGTTTATTGGAAGCGATGATAACAATTTTACGACTACGCTTGGTCGTGAAGGGTCTGATTATACAGCAGCGATTTTTGCGTATTGTCTCAATGGAAACTCTGTTACCATTTGGAAGGATGTGCCTGGTGTTCTCAATGCCGATCCACGTCATTTCGAATCCACCCAACTCCTTCATCATATATCTTACCAGGAAGCCATCGAGCTCGCTTTTTATGGGGCATCCGTAATTCACCCCAAAACCCTTCAACCATTGCAGCGCAAAGAGATTCCACTTCACGTAAAATCGTTCATCAACCCCAATGATAAGGGAACCAAAGTGAGTAAAGGGGTCGCAATTGACCCACATGTCTCATGTTTTATCGTCAAAAACGACTTGGCACTAATCCGCTTGTCATCACTCGATTTTTCCTTTATCATCGAAAAAAACATCAGTGATATTTTTGCGATGCTACACAAGCATAAAATGAAAGTCGATTTGATTCAAAACTCAGCGATTAGCTTTTCGGTTTGTGTCTTTGATAAGTTCAACAAAATGGAGGAACTTCTCCACGAGCTCCGCGGTCGATTTCAAGTGGACCATACAGCAAATGTTTCTCTCTACACAATTCGGTATTTTCAATCTGAAAGCGCAGATTTTTTGCTGCGTAAACACGAACTTTTACTCGAGCAGCGTACCCAAGAGACCATGCAGTTGGTGATGCGCTAAACCCCGATCTGATGTTGCTCCACAAAGGCATGAGCAAACCTTTTGATTTCGTCTCGAGTTGCAGCAAATGCTGCTTTGATTTCTTCTTCGTTTTCTGAGACCAATTTGGAGGGGTCTGTAAAGTTGTGATGAATCCGAAGGGCAGTCTGGTTCGGGATGTAAGGACAGTTTTCTTGTGCGTGATCGCATACCGTCAAGATATAATCGAAGGGAATATGAAGATATTCATCGACGTGATTTGAGGTATGATCCGAAATATCGATTCCGTCATCTGCCATCGTGGCAATCGCTCTAGGATTGACACCATGTGTTTCGATTCCTGCGGAATATACCTTTAGGTTTTGTTTGCCAAAATGAGCAAAATAGCCATGAGCGATTTGACTTCGACAAGAATTACCTGTGCATAAAATAAGGATGTTTTTCATGGGTATAAAAATAACAACTGCTGGAATCTAGCTTGTAAACATGAGGTTAAGTTATGCGGTTTTTAGCTGCGTTTAAAAAAGCGATCTTTTACCTTATCTACGATAACTTGCGCAAGTCGCTCTTTGCTTTGGTGTGTCCAGCCAGCAACGTGCGGACTGAGCAAAATTTCGGGGTTGTCGATGAGTTGTTGTAGCTGGGGGTTGTGGTCGAGTTGTTCAAAAGATGATTTTTCAAAGGGGAGCACATCCAAACCAGCCCCTTTGATCGTTTTGTTTTCCATTGCTTCCAATAGGTCATCGATAACCACCTGATTTCCTCGTGAAGTGTTAATCAACCAAAAGGGTTTTGCCATATATTTGATAAAATCGACATTGATATATGCCTCGGTTTCAGGAGTCTGTGGGAGATGTAAACTCACAATATCAGCTTGTGTTTGTAGGGTAGCCAAGGAAACTTGTGTCGCATTTTCATCTCCTTTGTTAGGAAGAATATCGTGACACAATACCTTCACGTCAAATCCCTGAAGTTTTTTGGCAAAATGACCAGCTGTGTGACCATAGCCAATGAGTCCGATTGTTTTCCCGTCGAGTTCTTCTCCTCGATTGCCTTCTCGTTCCCAACTTCCATTGGCGATATCTTGAGAGCCTTTTGGAAGATTATTTAGCAGTCCTAACAGCATGGCTAGTGCGTGGTTACCAACTGCATTGGCATTGCCCTCGGGAGAGGAAATGATCTCAATCCCTAAAGACTTTGCGTATGCCACATCGATATTTTCAAGACCTGATCCCACACGAGCAATAAAACGAAGATGTTGAGCTGCATCCAAAAACGCTTTGTCGATTGAAAAACGACTGCGAATAACAATAGCATCATGGTTTTCAATGCTGGCCATGATGTCTTCCTTGTTACTTTTGAAATCAAACACATTGGTACAACCGAGCTTACTCAATCCTTGCGCTAGGATATCATGGTTACTGTCTAGATGGAGAACACGCATAACTGTTGATATTTGGAATTAAACCAATAACCACTTGGCGATATAAAAAAAGAGAAAGATTCCAAAGATGTCATTGCTTGTGGTGATAAACGGTCCTGTCGCAATTGCTGGATCGATCCCCCTTCGATTTAGTATGATGGGCACAAAAGTGCCGATAAGTGCAGAGATAATAATTACACAAAGCATTGATAAAGCAATCGTCAAACTGACATCGGTCGGTTGTTGCGTGGCAACTCCAAACAAGATAACGAGTAGTGCGAGTGCACCCCCGTTGATTAGTCCAAGACCAACTTCTTTGAGTAAGCGGTTGAGAAGACTGCCTTTGACCACATCATTGGCAAGACCCTGAACAATGATTGCGGATGATTGTACGCCAACATTACCAGCCATGGCAGCAATCAGGGGTGTAAAAAAGAATAGTGCTTTATATGATGGGTGATTCATAAAGCTCTCAAAGCCTTCGAGGATAAATACACTTCCGAGTCCTCCAATCAAACCCAAAACCAACCATGGGAGCCTCGCTTTAGTCAGTTGAAGAATGGAGTCATCGGCTTCAACGTCAGAGGAAATTCCCGCCGCGAGTTGATAGTCTTTTTCTGCTTCATCTTTCATCAAATCAACAATATCATCGATTGTAATCCTCCCAACGAGTTGTTTGTTTTCATTGACAACAGGGATTGCCTCTAAGTCATATTTCGACATGATTTTTGCCACTTCCTCCCCGTCGATGTCAACTTGTACATAATCGACTTTGGGGATATAAATGCTTGCGATTTTACTTTCCTCATTTGCGGTTAGCAAATCTTTTAATGAAAGCCGTCCAAGCAATACATCCTCATCATCAACGACATAAATAGAATGGACTCGAGTGACCTCTTGCGCTTGTATGCGCATTTCGCGCACACAGCGTGTAACCGTCCAGTTTTGGTTGACACAAACCAACTCTTTAGCCATCAATCCACCCGCAGAGTTCTCATCGTAAGTAAGGAGCTCACGGATATCATCAGCGTGTTCTGTGTCTGAGATTTGGTCAATGACCTCTTTCCGGATCTCCATAGGGAGTTCCGCTACGATATCCACAGCGTCGTCGGTATCAAGCTCATTGATTTCGGTTGCAATTTCTTCGGAAGAAAGCGCATCCAAAATACTTTCTCGGACATCTTCATCCAGTTCGGTGAGCATATCTGCTGTTTTTTCAGAGTCAATCAGCTTGAACAAATACACCGCTTGCTCAATTTGGAGGGCGTCAAAAATTTCTGCTAAATCTGCGTAGTGATATTCTTTGAAAAGAGTTTGAAGTGCCTTGTCATTTTCAGAGGCAATATCTCCGATGACTTGTTCTAGAAGTTCTTCGCTAAGCTGAAAAGGCGTCATGAGCAATCAAATTTGTGATGCGAACAAAATCCGAAACGCCCAACTGTTCAGGACGTTGCCCAAAGATAGTGTCTTCTTTTAAATTGGCTGGCAAAGAAAAGGTTTTTAAACTGTTTCGCAGGGTTTTACGTCTTTGCTGAAAGGCGGTTTTGACGACTTGGAAGTACAAGCGTTCATCACAATCCAATTTGATATTTTCTTTTCTTCTCAGTCGCAAAACAGCTGATGCAACCTTTGGCGGAGGATTAAACACAAAACGGTTGACATTAAATAAATACTCCGTTTCGTAAAAACTCTGAGTCAACACGGACAGTATGCCATAGGCTTTTGAGCCAGGCGGTTCGCAAATACGCTCAGCAACTTCTTTTTGAAACATGCCTACAAATTCAGGAATATGCTCTCGATTTTCTATGGTTTTAAATAAGATTTGAGACGAGATATTGTATGGAAAATTGCCAATAATTGCGAGTGGACTTGGAAACTGATTGACCAAATCGCATTTCAAAAAATTTCCAAAAACCAGACTGGATTTTAATTTGGGAAAGTTATTTTGTAAATAATCAATGGATTCTTCATCAACTTCAATGGCATGAATGGTATATTCCTTTTGGAGTAGATACTGGGTGAGTACGCCCATGCCAGGGCCAACCTCCAAAACATCTTTGTAGTGCAGCCCGGTGAGTGCTCCCACAATATTTTGTGCGATATTCAGATCGGTCAAAAAGTGCTGACCGAGATGCTTTTTTGGTCGAACACTCAAGGGGTTAGTTTTTCGAGTTCTGTATCAAAGCTTACCCACTTATTGGGAAATGAAGTTTGGAGTTGTTGGTAGATGCTGTCCAATGCGGTGCTTTTGAAATCGCGGATTGCTGTTGCGGATTCAAATTCGATTTGAAGTCCAAATGTTGGATGGGTGTTGGCATCACTATGTATGCGCAACAGTGAACTCTTTTGGTCTAGTTTGGGAATAATTTGTTGCTGAACAGCGGAGATAAAACTGTCTTCAACAGATGGGTCAACACTAAAGGTGATATTGAGAATATGCATACAGACGATTAGCGAATCATGTCAAAGCCAGTATATGAAACAAGCGCTTCTGGAATGCGAATGCCGTTTTCAGACTGATGGTTTTCAAGTAGTCCAGCCATGATACGCGGAAGAGCAAGTGCACTCCCGTTCAGGGTGTGTACCCATTTTCGGTTTCCGTCACTGTCTTTAAAACGAAGCTTTAGGCGAGTGGATTGATAACTCTCAAAGTTGGATACAGAGCTCACCTCAAGCCATCGTTCTTGTGCAGTGGAATAGATTTCAAAATCGTATGTCAGTGCAGAAGTAAATCCGAGATCGCCCCCACACAAACGAAGGATTCGGTAGGGCAGTTCGAGTTGTTCGAGAATCCCTTTGACATGCTCAACCATTTGATCGAGTGCCTCGTAGGCCTTGTCAGGATGCTCGAGTCGGACAATCTCGACCTTGTCGAACTGATGTAAACGATTGAGTCCACGAACGTGAGACCCATAACTTCCTGCCTCGCGTCGGAAACAGGGGGTATAGCCGGTTCGCGTAATGGGTAAATCACTTGCATTGACAATCTCATCTCGAAATAAATTGGTGATGGGCACCTCTGCAGTGGGAATGAGATAGAGGTTGTCAGCCCCGACATGATACATTTGCCCCTCCTTATCGGGAAGTTGTCCAGTGCCAAATCCAGATTGTTCGTTTACAAGGTGCGGAACCTGTACTTCTTCATAACCTGCAGCGGTATTTTGATCGAGAAAAAAATTGATTAAAGCCCGTTGTAGTTTCGCCCCTTTTCCGGTATAGACAGGAAAACCAGCTCCTGTGATTTTGTTGCCAAGTTCGAAATTGATCAATTCGTATTTGGCAGCCAACTCCCAGTGTGGAAGTGCTTTTTCGCTGAGGGTAGGAACCTTACCTGCTCGAAAAACTTCTTCATTATCGTCCTCGCTTTGCCCATCAGGTACTAGCGGGTTAGGGATATTTGGGATACTACACAACAGCTCATGTAGTGTAGTTTCCGCCTCTGCGAGTTGAGTTTGTAATGCTTTGGTTTCCGCTTTGAGGGATACGGATTCCTCTTTTTTATTATTGGCTTGCTGTGGGTTTCCACTTTTATACAATTCACCAATTTCTTTGGCTAAAGAATTCGCCAAAGCGAGTTTTTGGTCGAGTGTACTTTGGAGTCCACGGCGTTTTTCATCAGTCACAAGGGCATTATCGACGAGGGTACTGGCATCGATTCCTCGCTTTTCAAGCGCAGCAATGACTTGTTCTTTTTGTGTGCGTACTACCGAAAGGTCGAGCATTGGAGAATGATTTTATGCAAAAGTAAAACTTTATTTATAGCTCACGTGCGAAGTGGGGATGGATGAACGACAATTTTGCTCATCAGTTTGAATTTGTGTCTGTAGCTCCTTAACGGTTTTGAATTTTCGCTCTTCTCGAATCCATTTGAGCAACTCCACTTGCACCGCTTGCCCATAGAGGTCACCATTCCAATCCAAAAAGTGTACTTCGATGCTTGGCATCGTTGTGTCAAAAGTGGGTTTTGTTCCGATATTCATCATGCCATAAACCACACGGCTTTTCAATTTCGACTTGACAAGATAGACCCCTTGCTTAGGCACGATTTTGTGTTGGTTTTGTAAATCTATATTTGCTGTGGGATAAGACAATTCACGCCCTCTTTTATCGCCATGCACAACCATCCCTTCAAGTGTAAACGGTTGACCGAGATAGGTGTTGGCGAGTTTGATGTTACCGTCGTCGATCGCATTTCGAATTTTGGTCGAACTCACTGCTGTCGAGTCAATTTTTTTGGCATCGATTTCGATGACTTCAAAATCATAAATATCAGCGTAATGGTACATGTCTTCTAAGCTTGCTGTTCGGTTACGCCCAAAACGATGGTCATAACCCACAACAACTTTTCGTACATTGAGTTGTTCAACGAGGATTTGCTTGACATAATCATCGGCACTTAACCTTGAAAACACTGTGGAAAATGGATGAATCACCAGAAAGTCTAACCCTGTATTTTCGAGGGCTTTTTCACGTTCTTGTATCGTTTGGATAAGACGCATAGAAATATCGGGTTGTAAGACCATTCTGGGGTGAGGAAAAAAGGTCAGTAAAACGCTTTTTAGTTTTGATTTCTGACTTGTATCGGTAAGCTGTTTGAGAATTTGTTGATGACCCAAATGGACTCCGTCAAAAGTGCCAATTGTCACAATTGACGCTTCATCAGCAGGAAAATTCTCTATGCCGTGAATGGTTTTCATCTGCCTTAGCTTACTTGTCCATTGTGAAGGTTCATCGTTTTTTCTAAACCTTGCGTCGCAAAGTCAATCACTGCTTTTGTTGCTCGGTCAACAATAACCGGTAGCAAATGTTCTTCATCAGGTTTCCAGGGAGAAAGTACATAATCAGCTTGCCGTCCCTTACTGAAGTTGGATCCGATCCCAACACGAAGTCTCGGATATTGATTCGACCCCAATTTCTCTTGAATGTCTCGCAGTCCGTTATGTCCGCCGTCTGACCCTTGTTTGCGGATACGTAAATAGCCAAGATCCAAATGGACATCATCGGTAATAACAAGAATGTTTTGAAAACTTACTTTGCGCTGTTTTATCCAGTAGCGTACAGCATTACCGCTTCTGTTCATAAGCGTACTCGGTTTGAGGAGGACTAGTTTTTTTCCTTTGTGGTTTATTTCTGCCACATCCCCATAACGCAGGGTTGAAAAAGAAATATCAACTTGTTTTGCCAATGCATCCAGTACGGTAAATCCAATGTTGTGACGTGTGTTGTGATAATCGACGCCGATGTTACCCAACCCAACGATAAGGAATGTATTCATGGACTGTTGTTGACTACGCTTAAAAGGCCAAAAGGGCATCTTTTTTTTGTAAAAATAAAAAAAGCATCCCAAGCAGAGGTCTGCTGGGATGCTTATCATAAAAGTTGATCGAATTAAGCGTCCTCTCCACCTTCTGCGGGGGTGCTTGCGCCTTCAGCTGCTGGAGCAGTTTCTCCTTCAGCACCTTCAACTCCTTCAGCACCTTCTTCTCCTTCGATTTCTTCCTCTTCAGTTTTGAGGGAAACACGTGAATTGCGTACTTGGCAAACAACGGTGTTGTCGGGATGAAGAAAAGTGTATTTCTCATCAGCAACATCGGTCACATATATTTTGTTTCCGATTTCCAAATTTGAAATATCAGCGGTTATGCTATCTGGCAAATAGGAAGGTAAGGCACGTACACGAAGCTTTCGCTTGTTTTTACTAAGTACCCCACCACTTAATTTAACACCAGGAGCTTGTCCAACAAACTCTACAGGGATATCCATAGAAATTTCTTTGTCCTCGAATAGTTGATAAAAGTCTATGTGAAGAATTTTATCGGAAACAGGGTGAAATTGAATATCCTGAAGAATGGCATTAAAACTCGCATCTTCCAGTTCAATCACAACGGTGTGCGCTTTGGTCGTGTACACGAGTTTGGAAAATGACAATTCATCTGCTGAGAAATGTATGGCATTGCCTCCTCCGTAGAGCACGCAAGGAACCTTCTCAGCATTACGTAGAGCTTTGGTCGATGCCTTGC
>JAKMFI010000034.1 GCA_022425505.1 Flavobacteriaceae bacterium
GAGTACCTAAAGGGAGTCGGTCCAAATCGCGGCACTTTACTTCGCAATGAATTGGGGATTAACAGCTGTAAGGACTTACTGTATCACTTCCCAAATCGATATGTGGATCGCACTCGGTTTTACAGCACCGCCGAGCTACCAAAAGTGCAAGCTGACGTGCAAATCATTGGAAAAATTACCGATATCCGCCTGATCAATCAAGCTAAAGGGAAGCGTCTCGTTTCTCGCTTTCAAGATTCAACTGGCGAAATTGAGCTCGTTTGGTTTCGCGGATATCAGTGGATTCAAAAGCAGCTTCAAACAAATGTTCGCTATATTGTCTTTGGTCGACTGTTGTGGTACGGCTCCCGCTGCTCCATTGCTCACCCCGAACTTGAGGAAGAAACGCCAGATGCAAAAAAAAAGTCTACCGTGTTTCAGCCCGTATATCCATCTACCGAAAAACTCATTAATCGAAATATTACCAACCGAACAATGCGTCAAATTATGGAAAATCTTTTTGACGAGTTGAATTTGGGTGTACGGGAAACGCTGTCGGACAACATTCGAAATGATTATGTGTTGATCGGAGCCACAGAAGCATTAGGTGCTATTCATTTTCCAAAAGATTTAGATCAGCTCGAAAAAGCCCAAAAACGTCTGCGGTTTGAGGAATTATTTTTTATCCAACTTCAACTCTTGCAGAAAAAATTGGAACATCGAAAACAATTTAAGGGGCATTTATTTAACAAGGTTGGTGATTTTTTCAATAGCTTTTATAACAATCATTTACCCTTTTCGTTGACAGATGCCCAAAAAAGAGTGATCAAAGAGATTCGTTCTGATTTTGGTAGTGGTGCGCAAATGAATCGACTCTTACAGGGTGATGTTGGCTCTGGAAAAACGATCGTTGCATTTTTAAGTGCGCTGATTGCCTTAGACAATCAAATGCAAGCGACCATCGTCGCTCCTACTGAGATCTTGGCGCAGCAACACTACCAGACTATATCTCAACTTGCTGCACCTTTGGGCTTGACCATCAAGCTTCTTACTGGTGCTACCAAAACGGCTGAAAGAAAGGAAATACACAACCAACTTCAATCTGGTGAATTACAACTTCTTGTCGGCACGCATGCGATCCTCGAGCCCAATGTTCATTTTCAAAATTTGGGATTTGCAATTATTGATGAACAGCACCGATTTGGTGTTGCACAACGAGCCAAGCTATGGAAGAAAAATCAAATTCCACCCCATATATTGGTGATGACGGCCACACCCATCCCCCGCACCTTGGCAATGACATTATATGGCGATTTGGAAAGCTCAATTATCGATGAATTGCCTCCGGGCAGAAAACCGATTACAACTGCTCAACGTACAGATCGAAACCGATTGGCAGTCAATCAGTTTATGAAGAGTGAAATCGCAAAAGGACGCCAGGTTTATATCGTCTATCCATTGATCGAGGAATCTTCGACAATGGATTATAAAGATTTAATGGATGGATTTGAAAGCATATCACGTGATTTTCCACAACCGGATTATCAAGTTAGTATTGTTCATGGGCGAATGAAATCTGAGGACAAGGCATTTGAGATGGAGCGTTTTTCAAGCGGAAAAACACAAATCATGGTGGCGACCACAGTCATTGAAGTGGGTGTGAATATTCCCAATGCAAGTGTAATGGTCATCGAGAGTGCCGAGCGATTTGGACTGTCCCAGCTTCATCAGCTACGAGGGCGCATTGGGCGTGGTGCAGACAAAAGCTACTGTATTTTAATGACTGGCAACAAAATGTCAAACGACGCCAAAACCCGAATTCAGGCCATGGTACGAACACAAGATGGTTTCGAGCTTGCCGAAGTGGATTTAAAACTCCGAGGCCCTGGAGATCTTATGGGAACTCAGCAAAGTGGAATCCTACAGATGCGTATCGCCAACTTGAGTCGTGATGCGCAAGTCATCCATCAAGTTCGGAATATAGCCATTGATTTGTTGGTGGACGACCCGACTTTGGCAAAAGCGCAAAACAAACCAATTGCCGACACCTTGCGAATGCTTCAATCTGGTAAGGGAATTTGGAAGTACATCTCATAAAAAGCGTCGATAGAAAAAATCTTCGTTGTATCTTTACACCATTATCATTAATCAATGAAAATATCATTAAACTGGCTACGGCAATTTGTCAATACAGACTTGGGCGCAGCGCAAATAAGTGAGCTTCTAACGGATTTGGGCTTGGAGGTTGAAGGTGTTCACACGTATGAATCCATACCGGGGATGTTAGAGGGTATGGTGGTTGGCGAGGTACTCACATGCGAAAAACATCCCAATGCAGACAAACTCAAGGTCACAAGCGTTGATGTGGGTGAAGATGAGCCATTGTCAATCGTATGTGGAGCGCCAAATGTTGACAAAGGACAAAAAGTTGTCGTTGCGTCCGTGGGAAGCACTATTTATCCCATTGCTGGCGAGCCATTTAAAATCAAAAAAGCAAAAATCCGTGATCATGTGAGCATGGGAATGATTTGTGCTGAAGACGAAATTGGCGTTGGTCAAAGCCATGATGGGATTATCGTTTTAGATGATAAATGGAAGCCAGGAACCCCTTGTCAGGAGGTGTTTTCACCCGAAAGCGATCAAGTATTTGAAATCGGCCTAACTCCCAACCGTGCAGATGCCATGAGTCATATAGGCGTTGCTAGGGATTTAAAAGCAGGTTGGTTGCAACAGGGCATACAAACCAAACTAATCACGCCCAGTGTGAACGATTTTCACATCCATCAATCTCTCAAACCCATTCGGGTTGATGTACTCGACGCCAAAGCAGCACCTCGATACTGTGGTGTTCGAATTTCGGGGGTCAGTGTAGGTCCCTCACCAGCCCATATCCAAAACAAACTCAAAGCTATTGGACTTAGTCCAATCAACAATATCGTTGATGCTACAAATTACGTCCTACACGAAATCGGCCACCCTTTGCATGCGTTTGATGCGAATGAAATTACTTCCAATACCGTTAAAGTAAAAACACTCCCAAAAGGAGCCACATTTACAACTCTTGATGGTGTTGAACGAAAACTACACGAGGAAGATCTTATGATTTGTGATGGCGATAAGCCCATGTGTATCGCAGGTGTTTTTGGTGGAATTGACTCAGGAATTACAGAAAAAACAAAAGAAGTGTTTTTAGAAAGCGCCTATTTTGATCCTGTTCGAATTCGAAAAACGGCCAAACGTCATGGGTTGAGCACAGATGCATCTTTTCGTTTTGAACGTGGAATTGACATTCAACTGTGTGATTACGCACTCAAACGTGCTGCATTGCTCATTATGGAAGTTGCAGGTGGTGAAATTACAAGTGAAATTTCTGATGATTATCCCAACAAGGCAAAACAACACCAACTGACCATTCAATTTGATTACATCAACAAGTTGATCGGACAAGAGATTCCCAGAGAAGAAATTAAGTCGATCTTAACTTCCTTAGATATCAAAATCAATAATGTTTCTGAAACCACGCTCGGACTGTCAATCCCAAGTTATCGGGTAGATGTAACTCGACCAGCAGATGTTGTTGAAGAAATCTTGCGAGTATATGGATATAACCGTATTGATTTTTCAGATCGGTTGATCACTTCGATGCCAACTAGTGAAAAACCAGCCTACGATGAAGAAAGGGTACTCAGTCAACAGCTGGCGAATCTTGGTTTTTTTGAAATCTACAACAACTCCCTGACCAAATTGCAAGAGAATGAGAATGACAAATCGGTTCCGATTGTCAATCCGCTGAGTCAAGAACTCTCAGCGATGCGTACATCCTTATTTGGGGGCTTGGTTGATGCCATAGAGTACAACCTCAATCGGAAAAATAATAATTGTCGATTTTTTGAAATTGGAAACGTATATCAAAAAGATGACTCGGAATATATCGAAAGAAAACAGCTAGTTATCGGCCTAACTGGAATGCAACACGCAAATCACTGGCGCAGCAATGGGCAATCCAATGATTTCTTTTACTTAAAAGGGATCATCGAAGCCATTTGTAAACGAGCAGGAATCGTTTACACAGAAAATTCACTGGAAAACCAAAAGCATTTCAGCGAAGGAATATCTCTTCAAAGTGGGCAAAATATGTTTGGATCGATAGGAAAGCTCGACACCTCAGCGTTTGAAGGGCTAAGCATCGAGAATGAAGTTTTTGTGGCGGAAATCGATATCGAAACATATAAAGCACTCGCAACAATTACAGCTAAGCATATTCAAGCAATTTCTAAATTTCCGTCTGTCAACCGTGACCTAGCCCTTCTTGTCAATCACGATGTCTCCTTTGAATCCCTGCAAAAAGCTGCGCAAGAAACCGAAAAAAAGTTGTTGACTTCAATTCAACTTTTTGATGTATATGAAGGGAGAGGGGTTCCAGAAGGCAAAAAGTCATATGGTTTAAGTTTTACTTTAAATGATCAACGTAAAACACTTACAGACAAACAAGTAGATAAAGTAATAAAAAAGATTTTTGATAAGATTCAAAAGGATTTTGGCGCGGAATTGCGTTAGCTATCCGTTTTCTTCTTTTGGGTTTCTTTTTGCTTTTGTGTAACTTTGATATTGCTAAAAAAGAAAAAACATGTTATCTGCTATCGATCTTCACAAAGTCCTCATTCAATCTCAAGACGCTATCCCTTCATTTTTGGAACCTGAAAAATCATTGCGTCGCAAGTACAATCAGTTCGATTTTGAACAATTGGAAACTAAGCGAATTTTTCATCGGGACACGATTAAAAAAACATGTATCGACTACCGTTTACGGTTTTTGGATCTTGATTATTTTAAGGGTGATGTCCCTGTTGAAGCCATTGAAAGCATACAAGCGTTAGAGCAAGCACACAACACGGAGTTACAAAACATGAAAATTGTTGCTCCTTCAAAATTGTTCAAACTCAAAAATGCGGACGACCCTTTATTGTTTGTTCCGATCGGAAACCAGTATTATTATTTGATTCACAAATGGGGGAATGACCTCCATCCCCTTCGACAGTTGTTGATGTGGCCATTTAAAAATATTGTCACAAGCATCCTTTCTATTTTATTGCTGAGTTTAGTTTTAACCTCATTCATGCCGCTCACCCTCTTTCGTGCAGAACCAAACTGGTCTGACTTTATTTTGATTTTCATGTTTATGTTCAAATCTATCGCAGCCGTTGTGATTTATTATGCTTTTGCTGCTGGTAAAAATTTTAGCAGGGCGATTTGGGATAGCACCTATTACAACTAGCCAATGGCAAAGGATTACATCGTTTTGTTTCGAGGTAGCAGTATTGAAGCTGGACGAGTCCTTTTTGATTTAGAAGAAATTGACATCAAGGGTATTCTACGTGATCAGCAAACTTCAGCTGCGCGATCTGGTTTTGCGATTCCTGCGTCAGCAAACGAAGTACAGGTTTTGGTTCATCGAGACGAGCACGACAAAGCGAAAACCATTCTTTAGCCATACATTTTTTCGCGCATGTCCTTAATCTTTTCATCCGACATATACTCGTCAAAAGTCATGTTACGATCAATCACTCCTTTCGGTGTGAGTTCAACGATGCGGTTTCCAACAGATTGTGCAAAAGCGTGGTCGTGTGTTGTGAGCAATACCGTTCCTTTAAACTTAACCAAGGAGTTATTGATTGCCGTAATGGATTCCAAGTCGAGGTGATTGGTCGGTTCATCGAGTAAAACGACATTGGCACGCTGCATCATCATGCGAGATAGCATACAACGCACTTTCTCTCCACCCGAGAGTACATTCGACATTTTTAGGGCTTCTTCCCCACTGAACAACATTTTTCCTAAAAACCCTCTTAAAAAGACCTCTTCACGTTCTTCCTCTGTTTGTGCGTATTGTCGCAACCAATCGACGAGTGAAAGTGGGTTTTCAAAGAACGAACTGTTGTCTAGCGGCAGATACGACTGTGAGGTGGTGATTCCCCAATCGACGGACCCACTTGCAGCTGGCTGATTTCCACTGATGGCTTCGTAAAATGCAGTCGTCGCTCTTGCATCTTTCGAAAATACAATGACTTTATCCCCTTTTGCCAAATTGAGATCAATTTGATCAAACAAAGGGGTGTTGTTTTGATTGACGCATAAGTTGTTAATATTCAAAATCTGATCACCCGCCTCGCGGTCTTGTTCGAATATAATTGCTGGATATCGTCGGGAGGATGGTTTGATTTCTTCGATATTCAATTTATCAATCATCTTTTTTCGAGAAGTCGCTTGTTTGGACTTGGCAACATTTGCGCTAAAGCGTGCGATAAAGGTTTCGAGTTCTTTCTTTTTCTCTTCTGACTTTTTGTTTTGCTGTGCCCGTTGTCGTGCAGCCAATTGACTAGATTCGTACCAGAAGGTATAGTTTCCGCTATAATGATTGATTTTACCAAAATCAATGTCTGAAATATGGGTACACACCGAATCTAAAAAGTGACGATCGTGAGAGACAACAATCACGGTATGGTCATAATTGGCTAAAAATTCTTCCAACCACTGAATGGTTTCATAGTCCAAATCGTTGGTTGGCTCGTCCATAATCAAAACGTCTGGGTTTCCGAAAAGTGCTTGAGCAAGAAGAACGCGCACCCTTTGCTTTCCGTCAAGGTCACCCATTAAGGTATAGTGAAGGTCTTCAGAGATTCCAAGATTGGAAAGAAGTGCGGCAGCACCGCTGTCAGCATTCCAACCGTCCATTTCCTCAAATTTGATTTGCAACTCCCCCACTCTTTCGCTGTCTGCATCAGAAAAATCTGGATTGGCATACAAGTCATCCATTTCTTTTTTGATCGCATAGAGTGGTTTATTTCCCATGATCACACTCTGCAGCACTTGATGTTCGTCGTAGGCAAAATGGTTTTGTTCCAGAACTGACATGCGTTTGCCTGGCTCGAGGTGAACATGGCCAGAATTGGGGTCAAGTTGGCCACTGAGTACTTTTAAAAATGTTGATTTACCAGCACCGTTGGCACCGATAATTCCATAACAATTCCCCGTAGTAAAGGTCACATTGACCTCGTCAAATAGGACGCGTTTACCAAATTGAATCGACAGGTTTGAAACTGAAAGCATATTGAAAAACTAAAGTGGCAAAAGTACGCAAAACCCCAACTTTAGCAATACGCGAAAAGATTTAGTTTCCTTTTTTGTGATCTGCTAAGAATTGTGCCAAACCACTGTCGCTTAATGGATGTTTCAACAAGCCAACAATCGAACTCATTGGCCCTGTCATCACGTCGGCTCCGATTTTGGCACATTCAATTACATGCATGGTGTGACGGACAGAGGCAGCCAAAATTTGTGTTTTGAAATCGTAGTTGTCATAAATCAACCGAATTTCATCGATGAGATTTAAGCCGTCTGCCGAAATATCATCCAAACGTCCAATAAAAGGCGAAACATAGGTCGCCCCTGCTTTGGCAGCTAAAAGGGCTTGTCCAGCAGAAAACACCAAGGTACAATTGGTTTTAATGCCTTTATCAGAAAAATAGCGAATGGCCTTTATCCCATCCTTAATCACAGGAACCTTAACAACAATTTGAGGATGTAGGGCAGCCAAAGCTTCGCCCTCTTCAACAATCCCTTCAAAGTCTGTTGAAATCACCTCTGCAGACACATCCCCTGTCACCGCAGAACAGATGTCAACATAATGCTTTAGAATATTGTCTTGTCCAGTGATGCCTTCTTTGGCCATAAGTGACGGGTTGGTGGTAACCCCGTCTAAGATGCCTAAGGCTTGGGCTTCTTTGATTTGTTCAAGATTGGCAGTATCGATAAAAAACTTCATGTTCTTTGTTGATTAGAGTTTATAAAATTTGCTGAGGATGAACTCATAGGTTTTTGCAGGTAAATAAGACTTTAAATATACAGAAAAACGCTGTAAAAATGGCCCGACAGTATAGTGGGGTTTGAGTTTGTTTTTTCGAACAAGACGATTGATAGAAATCGCAACCGTTTTTGCTGAAACCCCATCGTCCACATGTGTATCCATATCTTTTCTGGCAGCCCCGTAAATCACTTGATAGGGAGAGTTTTCCTTTACAGGTACATGGTATCTGCCTTGTGAAATATTGGTTGCCACGTCTCCAGGAGCAAGCGAACAACACTGGATATTGGTTGATTTAAGCTCGAGCCGAAGGCTTTCTGTCAGCATATGCAGTGCACTTTTCGTTGCTGAATACGCAGCCCGAAAGGGCAAACCAGAATAACCCGCTATGGAGGTAATATTGATAATTTTTCCCTTGTTATGTGTCCGCATGACAGGAACTACTGATTGGATCACGGCCGTTGCACCAACCAAGTTGGTTTCAAAAACACTGCGGATTTCTTCAAGTGGTGTTTCTTCTATGGGTCCCGCTATTCCTTTTCCTGCATTGTTGACAAGTACGTCTATAGCACCATATTGAGAAACCACGGTTTCTACTGCTTCTTGGATCGATAGGGCATCGTGCAAGTCCATCTGAATCAAAGGAAAAGGGTGGTCTGCATACTGCTCTGGAGAACGACTGGTACCAATAACGGTGTAGCCGTTGGATTGTAACAATTCCCCTGTTGCTCTTCCAAT
Organism: Flavobacteriaceae bacterium; assembly: GCA_022425505.1. Classification (GTDB taxonomy): domain Bacteria; phylum Bacteroidota; class Bacteroidia; order Flavobacteriales; family Flavobacteriaceae; genus UBA724. The sequence goes on from JAKMFI010000034.1 coordinate 8,579, forward strand.
TCCCATCGATCCGCCTGTGATAAGTACAACTTGCATGAAATAAGATAAAAAAAGGGTAAGCGACCTACATCACACCGCTACAACCGCCTACCCTTGCTGTGTTCCCACCCTGGGGGATTCGGCAGGAGCTAGTTGTGTAGAACTTACCCACTGCAAATATAAACTGATTCGGATTTTCTCATTCAATAATTATTGAATAATTTCGTTATCAATTGCATATCATGAGAATTCTCTGTTTTTCCCTTCTTATACTACTGTCTGGTTGCAGCTCAATTTCTCCCGGGCATTTTTCATTATCCACCAATGGGGATAAAAACAAGTTGACCATCGGAGATACCTTGTTTTTCAGTTTGTCCAATCCAAAAGAACACAGTCTCAACGATCTTCGTTTTTCTCTCAATGGCAATCCCATTGATGATCATTATACGATCATCGGATCGTTAGGCAATCAGCGTTTGGTGGCTGATTTTAAGGTAGGAGACAAGCCCTTTTCGATTCGAGAACAGTTTGTTGTGTTTGCCGACAAAGCTCCTGACATTTACACCTACAAGCTCATCAACACTTATCCGCATGATAAAAATGCCTACACCCAGGGCTTAGAGTTCTACCAAGGGATGTTGTATGAAAGCACCGGACAATATGGGCTTTCATCGATTCGGAAAACAGCGTTTGCAACAGGGGAAGTGATCCAAAAATTACCCCTTGACGCCTCCTATTTCGGTGAGGGACTCACCTTCATCAATGACGAAGCCGTTCAGTTGACTTGGAAGGAAAACCTCGGTTTTATATATGACCCAAACAACTTTAAACTGCTCCGTTCGTTTAATTATGACAAAAGCAAAGAAGGTTGGGGACTGTGTAACGATGGCAAAGTGGTGTACAAAACAGATGGAACTGAAAAACTGTGGAAACTCGACCCCTCCACGTTTGAAGAAATTGACTTTGTGGATATTGTTACCCACAACAAACTCATCAGCAAAGTGAATGAGTTAGAATATGCCAATGGTTTGATTTATGCCAACACCTACCAGTTCAATAAAGAAGTGGTATTGATCATCAAGCCCGCTACTGGTCAGGTGGTTGGGGTTGTTGATTTTTCTGGCCTGAAAGAACAAGTGACACAACACCCACAGCTCGATGTGTTCAATGGCATTGCCTTTCACCCCAAACGCAACAGTTTTTTCGTTACGGGTAAATACTGGGATAAGCTCTTCGAAGTCAAAATTGTAAAGAAGTAATTCATGAAAAAGTGGTTGAGAATCATCGGTGTTCTCCTAGCGATAGCTTTGACAAAGGCCTGTGATTACGATCTGAGCTTTTCTCCTGCCCAAACAAATGATATCGCTTTTAGCAGCGACACCGTCTATCTCGACACCGTGTTTACCGCAATTGGTTCTTCAACTTACAATATGAGAATTTACAATCAATCCGATCGCAACATCGAAATTGGTTCAATTCGCTTGGGTCAAGGCAGTGATTCCCAATTTCGCCTAAACGTAGACGGTATGCATGGGCAAGATTTTAACGACGTTGAAATCCTTGCTAAAGACAGTATCTATGTCTTTATCGAAACCACAGTGGATATCAAAGACTATGCGGCCAATGCGACTGAGTTTCTTTACAATGACCAGCTTCTAGTCGATGAGCATTCCGTTGAACTCATCACACTGGTCAAAGACGCCATATTTTTATATCCAGAGCGAGAAAACGGCTTTAAAGAAATCATTCCATTGGGAACAGATGATGATGGAAATGAATTTGGTATCGAAGGTTTTTATTTAGAAGACGATGAATTGGTCTTTACCAACGAACGCCCCTATGTCATTTATGGATATGCTGGCGTTTCCCCAGAAAAAACAGTTCGTTTTGAAGCAGGCGCGCGAATTCATTTTCACGACAACTCGGGCCTGATTGCTGCGCAGTCGAGCAGTGTGCATGTACTTGGCGAACAAAGCGCTGATCCTGAATTGCAAGAAGGGGAAGTCATTTTTGAAGGGGATCGACTAGAACCGTTTTTTGAAAATATCCCTGGGCAATGGGGCGCGATTTGGCTAACTGCTGGCAGTACCAATCACATTTTTCGTCATGCCACAATCAAAAACGCATCTGTTGGGATATTAATGGACTACAACGACGAGACGGAGAATCCTACACTTGTATTGGAGCAAACCCAAATTCACAATAGTAGTGCTGTTGGTTTATGGGCGAAAACTGGGCACGTCCGCGCTGTGAACTCCATTTTTGGAAATGCGGGTAACGCTTCCTTTTATGGAAACATTGGGGGGTCTTATGAATTCACACATTGCACCTTTGCCAATTACTGGAATCGCAGTTTTCGATCAACACCCGCTGTGATTCTCAATGATTATTTTCCGATTTCAGAAACCGAAGATTTCATCATGCCTCTTGAAAAAGCAGTATTTGCCAACTGTATAATTGACGGGAACCAAACTGTGGAATTTGGTGTGGAACAAAAGGGAAATGAGGAACTTTCGTTTGCTCTTGATCATACAGCACTGCGCTTTTCGCCAGTAGACGAGACCATTTTTGAAAATCCCTATTACGATTTTAGCTCTTCAAGCTTATACCCCAAATTGATTATGAACAAACAAACTGCATTTCATCAACCAACTGAAAACGATTTTCGGATATCCCAAGACAGTGAAGTCATCGGATTGGGAAAAAGCACCCATGCAGCAGGCGTTCCCTTGGATTTAAAAGGGATAGACCGCACGATTACACCCGACTTAGGCGCACTTCAACATGAGGTTTTCGAAGAAGAGGATTAGGCGATAAACAAAGGACGGTGTGACATTAGAGCATGTACTTCTTGTCCAATGCTTTTCAATGCGCTTTCGTCAGTGTGATTTTGAATGGCTCGATCGATAAGATCAACTACCTGTTCCATATCACTTTCCTGTAAACCACGAGTCGTAATAGCAGCCGTTCCAAAGCGAATTCCTGACGTTACAAAAGGTGATTTATCATCGAAAGGTACCATGTTTTTGTTGGCTGTAATCTCGGCTTTAACCAAAGCATTTTCGGCATCCTTACCAGAAATGTCTTTGTTGCGTAAATCGAGGAGCATCATATGGTTATCAGTACCGCCAGAAATGATATTGTAATCTCGAGATAGCAATGCCTTTGCCATGGTTTGTGCATTGTTGCGCACCCGAACAATGTAATGCATAAACTCATCGGTAAGAGCTTCTCCAAAGGCAACCGCTTTGGCAGCAATGACATGTTCAAGAGGTCCACCTTGATTTCCAGGAAATACACCCCCATCAACCAAAGATGACATCATGCGTTTTTTTCCACTTTTCAGCGTGATTCCAAAAGGGTTTTCAAAATCCTTACCCATCAAAATCAAACCACCTCTTGGCCCTCTTAGGGTTTTGTGGGTGGTGGTGGTTACCACATGACAATGTGGAATGGGATCATTGAGCAATCCTTTGGCAATCAGACCAGAGGGATGAGAAATGTCAGCGAGTAAAAAAGCACCTACACTGTCGGCGATTTCTCGAAAACGCTTAAAGTCGATATCACGAGAGTATGCAGACGCACCTGCGATGATCATTTGCGGCTTTTCTCTCTCTGCGATCTCCTGTATGGTATCGTAGTTTAGGAGTCCGGTTTCTTTGTCAACCCCATAAAACACCGCATTGTAAATACGGCCAGAGAAGTTGACTGGCGAACCGTGGGTAAGATGCCCACCGTGGGCAAGGTCAAAGCCCATAATCTTATCTCCTGGCTTGATAAAGGCATGATATACCGAAGTGTTTGCTTGCGATCCCGAATGCGGTTGGACGTTTGCATAATCAGCCCCAAAAAGAGTTTTTACACGCTCTATGGCCAAGTTTTCGACCTCATCGACAACCTCGCAACCACCGTAGTAGCGTTTGCTTGGATAGCCCTCTGCATATTTGTTGGTCAGCACCGATCCAGTAGCTTCCATAACCTGTGGACTGGTAAAATTTTCGGAAGCGATTAGCTCTAGCCCACCGATTTGACGTTGGTGTTCGGCTTCAATAAGTTCGAATAGCTGGTAATCTCTTACTTTTTCCATAATCATAACAAAGGGCAAAAATACAGCAAACCGCAAACAATTCCACATCTTTCTTTTTGATTTTGAATGGAAGTTATACACCAAATATTTAACAAGGTCTTTTAACACTCATTCCTAGTGTGTCAAAACGATAAATATTTTTAAATCAAAATAATTCGTCTTTTGAAAGAGCTAAATTTTAGTTCCTACCTTTGCCCCATGCAAAAACAAGTCAATATCAAAAACAAACGAGCTCGTTTTGAATATGAGCTGATCGACCAGTACACCGCTGGGATCGTATTGACAGGGACGGAGATCAAATCAATTCGTGCCTCAAAGGCATCGATTTCCGAAAGTTTTTGTGAGTTCAATGATCATGGAGAATTATTTGTGATCAATATGTCGATTGAGACCTATAGCAATGGGGGTTATGTCAATCATCGTGTCCGCGCCGACCGAAAGCTGCTACTTCAAAAGAAAGAGCTTCGCAAACTTCACAAAGAAGTAAAGAATGTTGGATTGACCATCGTTCCTCTTAATCTGTTTATCAGTGAAAAAGGATATGCCAAATTACGGATTGCTTTGGCGCGAGGGAAAAAGATTCACGACAAACGAGATACGATCAAGGATCGGGACAACAAAAGACAACTCGATCGGGTAAAAAAGAGTTTTTCCAATCGCTAGTTTTTATCAGTCAGCATGGGTACAAATCGAAAGGTTCCGTGCTTTTGCTTTTCAAATTCCTTGGCAGAGATTCTAACCATCAAAATCATTTCTTGCGTTCCAGCTCCCACAGGGATTACCATACGTCCCCCTATTGCGAGTTGATTGAGCAAGGCCTTGGGAATTTCTGTAGCACCTGCTGTGACCAGTATTTGATCGAAAGGGGCAAATTCCGGAAGACCTTTATACCCATCCCCAAAGACCAGTTTTTTTGCGCGATAGCCTAGTTTTGGCAATTGACGCATACTGTAGCGGTATAACTGATGTTGTCTCTCAATGGAGTACACATCGGCACCCAACAGTGTTAATACGGCTGTTTGATAACCCGACCCCGTACCGATTTCGAGTACCCTTTGCCCGTGTTGTACTTGCAGGAGTTGAGACTGGAAAGCAACGGTGTAGGGTTGGGATATGGTTTGCTCTGCTGCAATGGGAAATGCCTTGTCTTGGTAGGCATGAGATTCAAACCCACTGTCCATAAACAAATGGCGAGGTACACTGCCAATGGCTGACAAAACCTCTTCGTCGGTAATCCCCTTATTGCGTAGTTGCTCGACCAAATGCCGACGCATCCCCTGATGCTTGGTGCTATCAATCACAGCATAAAATTACAAAGACTTTGCGGATTTTCTAAAGAATAATTAGTCGATAAATCCTACCTTTGTTGATATGGATCAAAAACTTAAAATCGGCGTACTTGGCGCTGGGCATTTGGGAAAAATTCACTTGCGTTTGTTAGCGGAATCAGAGGCCTATGAACTGGTCGGTTTTTATGATTCTCAACCTCAAATTGCGGCTAAAATATCAAGAGAATTTGGGTACCGTTCGTTCTCAGATGTTAACAGATTGTTTGCAGAAGTAGATGTTATAGATATCGTCACACCAACACTCAGCCATTTTGAATTGGCCAAAAAAGCCCTAGATAGCGGTTTGCATATATTTTTGGAAAAGCCAATTACAGGCACCGTCAAAGAAGCTCATGAACTCGTATCTATGGCCAAAGCCAAAGGGCGTTTGGGGATGGTGGGTCAAGTGGAGCGGTTTAACCCAGCGTTTATGGCAGCGAATTCGCATATTCAAAAACCCATGTTCATCGAAGCCCATCGATTGGCAGAGTTCAATCCGAGAGGAACAGATGTTTCGGTGGTATTGGACTTGATGATTCACGATATCGATGCCATTTTGAGTGTGGTAAATTCAAAAGTTATCGATGTGCAAGCAAGCGGTGTTTCGATCATCAGTGAAACTCCTGATATTGCCAATGCAAGGTTGCAGTTCGAGAATGGATGTGTTGCAAACCTGACCGCAAGTCGGATATCGATGAAAACCATGCGAAAATCACGATTTTTTCAACGAGATGCCTATGTGTCGGTCGATTTTTTTGAGAAGAAAGTAGAGGTTGTTCGCATACAAAATGCACCCGAATCACCAGAGGATTTTGCGATGATACTCGAAAATGCAGAAGGTGTTAAAAAACAGATTTTCTTTGACAACCCCAAAGTCGATGAAGGGAATGCGATTTTGATGGAGTTGGAAAATTTTGCCGATGCTATTCGTATGAATAAAGAACCTGCTGTATCTTTACAAGCAGGAGCTTCGGCATTGGAAGTCGCCTACCAAATCCTAAATTGTTTTTAATTATGATATTAGCCCCATTTAAAGCCATTCGACCTCGACCTCAACAACTAAAGTCTTGGGTCAACAGACAAATTGGAGAAGCTGTAAGTCAGAACGAAGATTTGCTTGATTTTTTGTCTCTGATTCAACCAGAGTCAAACAATACCGCCCAAATTCGAAAGCGATTGCACGCATTCCTTCGGCAAGAAGTGTTGGTTCGAGATCCAAATCCGAGTTTGTATCTACTTCAAATTCAATCTAGTAATAGCAAGTGGGTGGGATTTATTGGCTGTATTCAAACTGGAAAATTGAACACTGGTGAGATTAAACCCCATGAAGATGTCGAAAACAGTCGTGTTAAAGCGTTTAAGGAGTACCTAAAAAATACACAACTCAATGCAGAGCCAGTTGTCCTTTGTCACCCACCCAACAAAGAACTTGAAGAGATTTGTTATCAATTTACCAATTCGAAAGCGTTTGCAGAATTTAAAAGAAAGGAAACCGATTACAAGCTTTGGCGGATTGATCATCCCATCCTCATTGATCGAGTAAATGCGGCCTTCAAGTCAATTAATTCCTTATACATAGCTGATGGGCATCATCGCTGTTTTTCTTCATTATCGTATTCAAAAGAAGACAAAGAAAAAAATCAACTTTTGGCTATGCTACTCCCCCACGATCAACTCCAAATTGATGGTTTTTGTCGAATGTTCAGCAACTTAAATGAAATGCGGATTGACCATTTTATTGCTGAATTGTCAAACAATTTCAAAGTTGAAAGACTATCAGCTTACAAAGCTCCAAAAAACGCATTTGAGTTTAGCATGTATATCGGCGGGAGCTGGTTTCGTCTGACTTCCAATCGTGATCGATCTCTAACACCAACCTCGAGCAGAATCCCCACAAACATCATTTATGAAGACATTGCAAAACCATTGCTCAATATCCAAAACCTGCAAAAGGACAAACGAATCTCCTATATCCATTATGAACAACCAGAACAACAGATAAAAGAAGCTGTAGACATGGGTGAATTTGCTTTTGGATTGCAACACTACCCAATTCCGTTCTCAGATATCGTCGCAACGGTTGAGGATTCTGATCTACTACCCACAAAGAGTACGCATATCAGACCCAAACCTTTACATGGGATGCTTATCTTTGACTTTTTATCACAATGATCAAAGACAATCTTTCTAACCTTCTGCAATCCATTCCAGATTCTGCAACGCTCGTCGCAGTTTCAAAAACTAAACCTGTTGCCAGTCTTCTGGAGGCCTATGAAGCAGGACAGCGCGATTTTGGAGAGAACAAGGTGCAAGAGATGGCTGATAAAGCGACTGTACTTCCACAAAATATCCGTTGGCATATGATTGGCCATTTGCAGCGAAACAAGGTAAAATACATTGCGCCATTTGTATCGCTTATTCACAGTGTGGACAGTGTTCGATTGCTCAATGAAATTGACAAGCAAGGCCAAAAAAACAATCGAGTGATTAATTGTTTGTTGCAAGTCCGAATCGCACAAGAAGAAACCAAATTTGGGCTCACATTCGATAGTTGTGATGAGATTCTGAATCAAAACAATTATACACATGTTCGGATTCGTGGCTTGATGGGTATGGCGAGTTTTACGAACAACCAAGCCCAAATTGATAGCGAATTCAAATCACTAGCTCAATATTACAAACAGCACCAAGAACATCACGAATGGGATACCCTTTCTATGGGAATGAGTGGGGATTATCCCCTCGCCTTATCTTGTGGAAGCACGATGATTCGTGTGGGGAGCCGTATATTTGGCGCACGAAACTAAGGGCTATGTACGCTGTTGTGGATGTCGAAACGACTGGAGGAAAATATGGAGAAGAGGGCATCACAGAAATTGCGGTTTATCAATATGATGGACATGAACTCACCGATCAGTTAATTTCACTGATCAATCCAGAAAGGCCCATTCAGCCATTTGTAGAAAATCTGACAGGAATCAATCAACGTATGCTTCGAAACGCACCCAAATTTTATGAGCTTGCAAAACGCATCGTAGAAATCACAACCGACTGCATACTGGTTGCGCACAATGCCTCTTTTGATTACCGGATGTTGCAAACCGAGTTTGACCGTTTGGAATTTGATTTTGAACGAAAAACACTCTGTACAGTTGAACTCTCTAAAAAACTCATCCCCGATGTAGAATCCTACAAACTCGGGAAACTTGTGCGCAGTTTGGGAATTCCCCTAAGCGACCGTCATCGTGCTGCAGGGGATGCACGGGCAACGCTAGAGCTTTTAAAGATTTTACTTCATAAAGACGGCGAAAAGCATATTGTCAAAAACCTGATAAAAGCGCATTCTAACTCCAAAAAACCAAAACATCTTCTAAAACTCCTCCAAACGGTTCCTGCCACTATGGGCGTCTATTATCTCCACAATGCCAAGGGTGATGTAATCTACATTGGAAAGAGCAAAAACATGAAGCGTCGAGTGAATCAGCACTTTAGCAGTTCTGGGAAAAAACAATTACGGATCCAACTGGAGACAGACTCAATAAGTGTGGAAGAGACGGGAAGTGAGCTTGTTGCCCTCCTTAAGGAGTTGGACGAAATCAAACTCCATAAGCCCAAACACAACCGCATGTACAAAAACAGTTTTATCAAATTTGGACTCAGCTTGGCGCAGAATCAAAACGATTATCAAGTATTACGACTCGTACATGCCAATCCTGAAGATGAATATCTAACGACCTTTAAAAATCTCAATCGTGCACGTGCTGTCTTGTTTCATTATGCCGAAAAGTATTCCCTGTGTTTGCAACTCTTGAGCTTGGACAAAAAAGATGGGTCATGCAGTTTACACCTCAAACAAGAATGTCTTGGTGCCTGCGTTGGTGAAGAATCTGCGGAGCGTTATAACAAACGGGTTCAGCAACTGATCTCAGATATTGAGTTTAGCCATCCTGAAATGGTGATCGTTGACCGTGGTCGAAATCCAGAAGAACAAAGTGTAATTTTGATTGAAAGCAAAAAACTTGTTGGCTTTGGTTATATCAATTTATCACATCAAATCACGCATCCCGAAGCACTCAAAAACATTATCTATCCCATGAAAGACTCAAGGGAAGCACGGCATATCATCAAAAGCTATCTCCAAAAACACAAAAACCTAAAAATCATACCTCTTCAAAATCAATGAACAAGACACTCATCACCCTATCTGGACCCACGGGAAGTGGCAAAACCGCTCTATCTATCCGAATCGCAAAGGCACTTGGCGCAGAGATTTTTTCCTGTGATTCGCGACAGTTTTACAAAGAAATGTTGATTGGTACCGCTGTGCCAAGCAAAACGGAGCTAAAGGAAGTTCCCCATCATTTTATCCAACACAAAAGCATTCAATCGCCCTACACTGTCGGGCAGTTTGAAGCAGATGCAATGAACGCCCTTACGCAGTATTTTGAGAAACAAGAATTTGCGGTATTGGTGGGTGGTTCTGGACTATATATGCATGCCGTTGTTGAAGGAATTGACAAATTTCCCGAAGTACCAGAGGAAATCCGAACCACACTTGGGGAACGCCTGGAAACCAATGGATTGGAGGATCTACAAAATGAGCTTCAAACACTTGACCCCGATCATTATCAAAAAATGGATGTCCAAAATCCGAGTCGAGTGTTACGTGCTTTGGGCGTGAGTCTGGCTGCTGGTCAGCCCTATTCTTCTTTTTTGGGGCAACAGAAAGCAAAGCGACCATTTTCGATCCTGCCGCTCTCCGTTGATATTCCCAGAACAATCCTCTATGATCGCATCAATGACCGTGTAGATCAAATGATCAACGCCGGGTTGCTACAAGAAGTCGAATCCCTCTACCCCTATCGCGATCTCAATGCCTTGCAGACCGTTGGATATCAAGAAATATTTGATTTTTTTGATCAGAAAATAGATTTAGATGAAGCCATCGCTCAAATCAAGCAGCACACACGGCATTATGCGAAACGTCAAATGACATGGATTCGCAGAAAAGAAAGCAATGCTTTGCGGATTAACCCGACAATTTCAGATGAAGATTTGGTAAGCATATTACCAAAGCAACCTTAGCTTAGAGAAAAGCTTTCAGATTGTGGCGCATACGCTCATCGATATGGTCGATTGGGGCTTTTTCAAAAGGAACGCCCATAATTTGTTCGTAGAGTTCAATGTATCGCTTAGAAACACTGTCGATATAATCATCGTTCATTACAGGTAAATTTTGTCCTTCAAGCCCTTGAAAACCATTTCGAATCAGCCATTGACGTACAAATTCTTTGGAGAGTTGTTTCTGTGGCTCATTTTGGTCTTGGCGGTCTTGAAAACCCTCGGCATAGAAGTAACGAGATGAGTCAGGGGTGTGTATCTCATCAATCAAAAGGATGTTTCCATTTGCATCTTTTCCAAATTCATACTTGGTGTCAACCAGCAATAAACCTTGTTTGGCAGCAAGCTCTGTTCCTCTTGTAAATAACTTGTTTGTATAGTCCTTAAGCAGTTTGTAATCTTCTTCAGAAACAATCCCGCTTTCCATAAGTTGTTCTTCACTGATGTCTTCGTCATGGTCACCTTGCGCAGCCTTGGTCGCGGGAGTGATGATGGGACTTGGAAAGGCATCGTGCTCTTTCATTCCCTCGGGCATTGGGACTCCACAAAGCATACGTTTACCGGCTTTATACTCACGAGCTGCATGTCCAGAAAGGTAGCCGCGAATGACCATTTCAACCTTAAAAGGGGTACATTTTTTTCCGATCGCAACGTTGGGATCAGGAGTTGAGAGAATCCAATTGGGAACCAAATCAGCTGTTGATTGCATCATATGCGTTGCAATTTGATTGAGAATCTGTCCCTTGAATGGAATTCCTCGAGGCATCACCACATCAAAAGCCGACAAGCGATCTGTCGCAACCATAATGAGCGTATCATCGCTCAAGGTGTATACCTCACGTACTTTACCAGTGTATTTATTGGTTTGACCAACAAATTCAAAATCGGTATGCATCAAGGTATTGGTCGCCATTAGTTGTGGTGCTCGGTTTTCTTATATGCGTCAATTACTTTTTTGACCAGTTGGTGGCGAATCACATCTCGCCCATCGAGTTGAATGACATCAATTCCCTTTACGTCAGACAAAATAAGCAACGCTTCTTTTAAACCCGAAATCACACGCCTGGGTAAATCGATTTGACCAGGGTCTCCTGTAATCACAAACTTGGTGCTTTTACCCATGCGAGTCAAAAACATCTTCATTTGATTGTGTGTGGTGTTTTGAGCTTCGTCCAAAATAACAAAGGCATCATCGAGCGTACGCCCACGCATAAAGGCCATAGGCGCAATTTGTATGGTTCCCTTTTCGATATAACTCGCGAGTTTTTCAGCAGGAATCATATCTCGAAGTGCATCATATAAGGGCTGCATGTAGGGATCGAGCTTTTCTTTTAAATCCCCAGGAAGGAATCCGAGGTTCTCCCCTGCTTCTACGGCTGGACGTGTAAGTACAATGCGTTTGACCTCTTTGTTTTTGAGAGCTTTTACCGCCATGGCAACCCCTGTATAGGTTTTACCCGTACCAGCGGGACCAACTGCAAATACTAAGTCATTTGTGGCAATCGACTCTACTAATCTTGCTTGATTGACAGTGCGTGCCTTGATAATTTTACCACCAACACCATGCAAAATAGTTTGAATATCTGCTTCATCCAAACCAAAGTTATCTTCAGTTGAAGAGGTTAAAATCTTCTCAACAGTCGATTCATCGAGTGAGTTGTATTTGCCATAATGCATCATCAAGCGATCCATTTGCTTTTCGAATTCTTCAAGAACTTCTTCCTCACCATAGGCGGTGACAATATCACCTCGGGCTACGATTTTTAATTTGGGGAAATATCGCTTAAGTATGGCGATATTCTTGCTTTTGCTGCCGCCGTAGAATACAGTTGGGTTGACTTCGGCGAGCTGTATAGAGATTTCATTCAATGGCAAATCATTTTTACATCAATGCTACCGCATTTTTTTTGGTAACTTTGATTTCAAATTTAACGAATTTTGTCTTCTACAACTTAATTTAATGCGATCAATTTGAATCCTGTTATTACACTCACATCGGATTTTGGACAAAAAGACCCCTATCTGGCTTCTCTCAAGGGAGAGCTTCACCGTTTGCTCGAACATCCAGTGATTGTTGATATCTCACATGAGATTGAGCCCTTTTACATTGCACAAGCAGCTTTTGTTGTGCAAAATAGCTATGCTCATTTTCCCGAGGGATCGGTGCATATTTTGTGTATAGATGACACGATAAGCCCTGAAAACAAACCCATTGTTGCCAAACTCAACAAGCACTATTTTGTCTGTGCAGATAATGGCATATTATCGCTAATCTCACCAAAATTCAAACCAGATGAGGTCTATGAAATCGATATTCAAAAAGCCCCTACCGGTAGTTTTAGTACCCGAGCGATTTTTGCGCAAGCAGCGGCTCACCTCATGCGGGGCGGGGCACCAAGTGTAATTGGTAAAAAAACAGAACAAATCAATGTTCGCCTACCCTTCACGCCAAGTGTAAACAATGACAAAAAGACCATCACAGGTAAGGTCATTTATATCGATAATTATGAAAACGTTATCACCAACATTTCTGAAGATTTGTTTATGGAAATAGGGCAAGGGCGTGCGTTTACCATACAAGTCCGCAACAACGAGATCAAAAAAGTGGTTCGTTCCTATGCAGAAGTGATTCGTTTTGACATCGATAAAAACAAACGAATGGAAGGGGGAAAAGAACTTGCTCTTTTTAATTCATTAGGTTTACTAGAATTGGCAATCTATAAAAGCAACCCACAGCACTCGGGCGGTGCTTCGAGCTTATTTGGTTTGCAATATCTCGACGTGGTGTCGGTGCACTTCGAATAGTGTTGATAAGTTCGTTTCCATATTCAAAAAGAAAAGTTATTTTTGTTAGATTAAGGTATAAAACATGAAATTTATCGTCTCCAGTTCTGCACTTCTAAAACCCATTCAAACCCTGAGTGGTGTCCTCAATACAACCAACACCTTGCCTATTTTAGATCATTTTCTATTTGAGGTGAGTGACAATAACCTTCGGGTCACCGCGACTGATCTGGAAACAACCATGTCTGCAGTTATCAGCGTAGAAGCTGACGATAGTGGAAGTGTAGCTGTTCCAGCCCGATTGCTACTTGAAACGATCAAAACCTTTCCAGAGCAGCCATTGACCTTTACCTTAACAGATCAAAATACGGTCGAAATCAGCTCTAACTATGGAAAATATGCCTTGGCTTATGCCACTGCCGAAGAATTTCCAAAAGCGGTTAGTGTGAGTGATGCCAATCAAATCACTATGCCTGGCAATGTGCTTGCTACTGCGATCAATAGCACCTTATTTGCATCCGGTAACGACGATCTTCGCCCCGTTATGAGTGGTGTGTTTTTTCAGTTTTCGTCAACTGGATTAACTTTTGTTGCAACCGACGCACACAAATTGGTTCGCTATGTTCGAACTGAAATCACAAGTGATGAATCCGCAGAATTTATCATGCCTAAAAAACCATTGACATTATTAAAATCAATCTTAACTGGAAACGAAATGGATGTACAGTTGGAATACAACAACAGCAATGCCCGTTTTGTTTTTGATGATATCGAGTTGACTTGTCGCCTTATCGATGGGAAATATCCGAACTATGAGGCGGTAATCCCAAAAGACAACCCCAATGTTCTCACAATCGATCGCAATTTGTTTTTGACAACGATGAAGCGTGTGAGCATCTTCTCAAACAAAACTACACACCAGGTTCGATTAAAATTGGCTGGTGCCGAACTCAACATTTCCGCTGAAGACATCGATTATAGTAATCGCGCAGAAGAACGTTTGAGTTGTTCCTTTCAAGGAAGTGATATGCAAATCGGTTTTAACGCCCGTTTTTTAATCGAAATGCTCAACAATATGACGTGTAAAGAGGTGCAATTTGAAATGTCACTCCCCAATCGTGCAGGTTTGCTAACTCCACTCGACGGAACTGAGGAGAACGAGCAAATCACCATGCTTGTGATGCCCGTTATGCTAAACAACTAAAGTGAAACTTTAAAGGATATAATCTGTACTGATAAACTTTGACTTTTTGGATGCCATCAATCGCTCCAAAATTTCATTGTTAATCTCGTTGTCTTTCGACGCGAGGAAAGTTCGAATCGAGAAGGAACGCAAAGCATCATGAACGCTGAGTGTACTAACCGCAGAATCTTTACGACCCGTAAACGGATAGACGTCAGGGCCTCTCTGACAAGAACTATTGAGATTGACTCGACAAACTAAATTGGCTAGCGTGTCGATTAGTGGTCCCAGTTGGGTTACGTTCTTACCAAACAAACTCACTTGCTGCCCATAGGAAGATGCAGACATATCATCGAGGGGTTCCTGAATATCGGAAAACGATAAAACAGGAATCACAGGTCCAAATTGCTCTTCCTCATAAACCTTCATTTCAGGAGTTACAGGATATAACACAGCTGGAAAACAGTAGTTTGCTGTCATTTCACCACCTCTAGTATTCATCACCGATGCACCTTTTGAAACCGCATCATCAATCAAATCTTTGATATATGCGGGTTTGTTTGGCTCAGGTAAGGGTGTCAACAAGGTATTTTCCCATGGCAAACCGACTTGAAGTGTGTCAACTGCTTTGGAGAATTTTTCTAAGAAAGATTCACGAATGTCTTCATGAACATATAACACTTTTAGAGCGGTACAACGCTGACCATTAAATGACAGGGTTCCACTAATACATTCAGAAACTGCTTGATCCAGGTCAGCATCTGGTAAAATAATCCCCGGATTTTTTGCCTCAAGACCCAATACCAGACGAAGTCTATTTTTCTTCGGGTGTAAGTCTTGTAGCGAAATAGCAGAGCTACTGTGACCAATCAAAGCCAAAACATCGACAAGCCCTGTTTTCATTATTGGTGAGGCAATGGTTCGTCCTCGACCAAAAACAATATTCACGACACCCGGTGGAAAGCTTTTTTGGAATGCATCCAACAAAGGAGCAATCAACAATACCCCATGTTTTGCAGGCTTAAAAATCGCTGTGTTTCCCATCATAATTGCAGGGATCAGCAAACAAAAAGTTTCATTGAGTGGATAGTTGTAGGGGCCTAAACAAAGAACAATACCAATTGGCCCTCTACGAATATGCGCATGAACACCACCTTTGTGATGAATTTTAGCGCTTGCTCGGTCAATATCCTTGTAAGCTGCAATGGTATCGTTGATATAGTCTACGGTTCTGTCAAATTCTTTTTGAGAATCATTAAGGTTTTTACCGATTTCCCACATGATCAACTTCACCACTTCCTCTCGCTTGAGTTTCATCAAGTCTACAAACTTTTGCATGCATGCCACACGCTCGGAAACTTTCATAGTCGGCCATTGCCCTTGACCCTTGTGATACGCTTTGTCAGCAGCATGGAGTGCCTTTATGGCAGAATCTTCATCCATATCGGGAACGGTTCCCAGAAGAGTGGGTCCAAACTCACCATTTTCGTTCTCTGTCTGTATTGAAGAGTACACTTCGGCAGTGCTTCCATTCCAAGTTCCAATTTGACCATCACTCAGATAAGTGGTATGAGCTATAGTTTTATCCATAGCGTATTCTTTGGGTATTGAGGAATGCGTAGATTTCATGTAAATTTTTTACAATTATATTAAAAATTGAAACAAGTCAGGTTTATTGTTGATATAATCTCCATAAAAACCTTTTGACTTCATCCGTTTGACTAGACTGTCAAAATCATCCGGGTTTTTAAGCTCAATCCCAACTACAGCGGGACCATTGGATCGGTTGTTTTTTTTGGAGTACTCAAAAAAGGTAATGTCATCTTTCGGACCAAGCACTTCTGCGACAAACTCTTTTAAAGCACCAGCTCGCTGTGGAAAACGAACGATAAAATAATGTAAAAGATTGGCTTCCAACAGAGCACGTTCCTTAATTTCTGCCATTCGTGTGATGTCGTTATTTCCGCCACAAATTAGACAAACCACATTTTTTCCTTTGATCTCTTCGGTAATCATTTTTAAAGACGCTGTAGACATCGCACCAGCTGGTTCAACGACAATGGCTTCTTTGTTATATAACTTAAGAATTGACTGGCAGATTTTTCCTTCAGACACAAGCACAAGCTTGTCTAAAAAAGTTGTACACAATGTAAATGCATCGTCCCCAACTTTTCGCACTGCAGCTCCATCTACAAAAGGATCGATTTCATTGAGCTCCGTATTTTTACCAATGGCCAATGATTGACGCATGGCAGGCGCTCCCTCTGGCTCAATACCTATCACTTTGGTCTGGGGTGAGAGTGTTTTAAATACGTGTAAAACACCAGAAATAAGACCTCCCCCACCAATCGGAACAAGAATATAATCGATCGGTTCCTCGGCCTGCTCAATGAGTTCCAATGCGAGAGTTGCTTGACCAATGACCACATCCTTATCTTCAAAGGGATGCACAAACATACTGTTGGTTTCATCTTTAAAAGACTGCGCTGCAGCATAGGCGTCATCAAAAGTATCCCCAGTCAGCCGGATTTCTACATTCGAACCGCCAAACATACGGACTTGACCGAGTTTTTGTTTTGGCGTAGGAACGGGCATAAAAATCGTACCCTTTATTCCCAGTTTGTTACAGGCAAGTGCAACGCCTTGCGCATGATTGCCCGCACTCGCACAAACAATCCCACGTTTTCTTTCTTCTGCAGATAGCTTATATATTTTGTGATAAGCACCTCGGAGTTTAAATGAGCGTATCGGCTGAAGGTCTTCTCGTTTGAAATACACCTTGGCGCCGTACTGCTCACTCAATCTCTCGTTGAGCTGCAGAGGCGTTTCCAAAGCGACATCGCGAACGATACCCTTTGCTTCTTGAATGCTTTGTATGTCGAAAAGCTTCGCCAACCTTTAAACGATTTTTTTCATTGCGGTCATGGATTCGCGCAATTCTTTACCAATTACTTCAACAGGGTGATTTCGAATAACCGCATTAATTGCGATAAGTTTCTGGTTATCAACGCCTGTATCATTTGGCTGATAAGAAATACCAATCACATCTGTATTGATTTTCTTCATAAAATCAGTTAGCAATGGTTTACAAGCATGATCAAACAAATAACAACCGTATTCAGCTGTGTCTGAAATCACACGGTTCATTTCAAACAACTTTTTACGTGCAATGGTATTGGCAATCAATGGCGTCTCGTGTAGAGATTCGTAGTAAGCCGATGCATCCTTGATGCCAGAGGCAACCATGGTGTCAAATGCCAACTCCACTCCTGCACGAACAAAAGCGACCATCAATACCCCATGATCAAAATATTCTTGTTCCGTAATTTCTTTGTCTGTTATGGCGGTTTTTTCAAATGCCGTTTCGCCTGTTGCAGCGCGCCATGTCAACAGATTTTTATCATCATTCGCCCAATCTTCCATCATAGTTTTTGAAAAGTGACCAGACATGATATCGTCCATATGCTTTTGAAACAATGGAGTCATGATTTCTTTTAGTTCTTCTGACAGTTCAAAGGCCTTGATTTTCGCAGGATTACTCAAACGATCCATCATATTGGTAATTCCACCATGTTTTAGGGCTTCTGTGATCGTTTCCCAACCAAATTGTATAAGTTTTGATGCATAGTTTGGATCTATTCCTTGCGCGACCATTTTGTCAAAGCATAAAATCGAGCCTGTTTGTAATACGCCACATAAAATCGTTTGCTCACCCATTAAGTCAGATTTAACCTCAGCGACAAAAGACGATTCCAATACACCAGCGCGGTGTCCGCCAGTTCCAACACAATATGCTTTTGCTTGATCTATACCGTAGCCTTGAGGATCATTATCCACATGAACAGCAATCAGCGTAGGAACGCCAAAACCACGTTTATACTCTTCCCGAACTTCTGACCCTGGACTCTTTGGTGCGACCATAATTACCGTTAGGTCTTCTCGGATTTTCATCCCTTCTTCTACGATATTAAACCCGTGAGAGTAGGACAAAGTCGCCCCTTTTTTCATCAATGGCATAACCGCTTCAACAACTGAACTATGATTTTTATCTGGCGTCAAATTGATTACCAAATCTGCTGATGGAATCATATCCTCGTAGGTACCAACAGGGAAGTCATTGGAGGCTGCATTGTTATACGAGGTTCGTTTTTGCTCAATCGCTCCAGCACGAAGCGCATAGGAAACACGTAGCCCAGCATCACGCATATTCAACCCTTGGTTGAGTCCTTGCGCACCACAACCAACGATAACAATATTTTTACCTTCCAAAGCAGCAATGCCATTGGAAAACTCCGAAGAGTCCATAAAACGACAACGAGCAAGTTGATCGAGTTTTTCGTGTAAAGAGAGAGTGTTGAAGTAATTTGACATGATAAATTTATTTAGAGAATTCTTTTAATATATGGGAAATTTGCATTGGCGATTTTGTCACAGAGATTCGACCAGAGCGTACAAACTGCAACAGACCATAAGGGGCTAATTCTTTGTATAATTGTTCGGTTTCTTCTCGAAATCCTGTTTTTTCGATAACAAAAAACTCGGGATTGACCGTCACGATGTTGGCATGACTCTTTTTAATCACATTTTGAATCTGACGCTGTTCAAACAAAGAGTTTGATTTCACTTTATACAAAGCTGATTCTTGAAAAATTGTTTCTTCATCGGTGTGATGAAACGCCTTGATCACTTCGATTTGTTTTTCGATTTGCTTGACGATCTTCTTGACTTGTTCTTCTGAAAGTTGAGCAACAATCACAAAACGAAAAATGTTTTCAATTTCAGACATCGACGTATTTAAGCTATCGATATTGATATGTCTTTTTAGAAAAATCGCAGACACACGAGAAAGCAAACCGACGTTGTTTTCTGCATAAATCGAAATCGTGTAGTTTCTTTGTTCCATGATTATTCGAGTCTGATGTCTGAGACCGATGCCCCAGAGGGAATCATCGGAAATACATTGTTTTCTTTTTCCACACAAACCTCAAGTAAATAGGGTTTATCGGACTTCATCATTTCGGCTACTGCAGCAGTCATTTCCTCTCGTTCTGTTACTCGTTTTGCATCGATAAAATAACCCTCTGCAATTTTGACAAAATCTGGGTTTACCATTTCGGTAGAAGCGTATCGTTTATCAAAAAACAATTGTTGCCACTGACGCACCATACCCAAAAAGTCATTGTTTAGAATCACAATCTTAACCGCAGCTTGGGTTTGGAAAATTGTACCCAATTCTTGGATATTCATTTGAAATCCACCATCCCCAATCACTGCAACAACTTCTCGTTCTGGAGCACCCATTTTGGCACCCAATGCAGCTGGTAAAGCAAATCCCATGGTTCCCAAACCACCTGAGGTTATATTGCTTTTGGATTGTGAAAATTCTGCATATCGACAAGCGATCATCTGATGTTGCCCAACATCGGTAACAATGACGGCTTCGCCCCCACTATTCGCATTGATTGTTTTGATGACTTCACCCATTGTCAAACCAGACTTTTTCGGGTTGATTTCATCATTGATAACCTTGTCAAACTCGATTGCATCGAGCTCTTTAAATCGTTTGAGCCAGTTGTGGTATGTTTTTGTTTCTAGATGAGGGAGAATCGCTTTGAGGGTATGTTTCACATTTCCCATAACGGCCACATCGACATCTACGTTTTTATCGACTTCAGCAGGATCGATTTCGAAGTGGATGATTTTGGCTTGTTTGGCATAGGTAGATAAGTCGCCTGTCACACGATCGTCAAAACGCATACCGATCGCAAGGAGTAGATCACACTGGTTTGTGAGTAAATTTGGTGCGTAATTGCCATGCATTCCGACCATACCAACATTAAGCGGATGAGAGGTTTCGATAGCAGAAACGCCAAGAATCGTCCATGCAGCAGGAACTCCTGATTTTTCAACAAATGCACGGAACTCCTCCTCTGCTTCGCCCAAAATCACACCCTGCCCCCATACAATAAGGGGATTTTTTGCTGCGTTGATCAGCTTGGCAGCTTGTACCAAATCGGTTTCTTCCGTTTCAGGAACGGGTTTGTAGCTTCGGATTTTTGTACATGGGGTGTATGAAAAACCACTTGTCCCAAATTGGGCATCTTTGGTGATATCAACCAGCACAGGACCAGGACGTCCTGAACGAGCGATGTAAAATGCTTTTGCAATGATTTCTGGAATTTCCTCAACACGCGTGATTTGATAACTCCACTTGGTAACAGGATTTGAAATCCCGATTATATCTATTTCTTGAAACGCATCTGAGCCCAACAAATGAGAAGGAACTTGCCCTGTGATGCATACAAGAGGCGTGGAGTCAATCATCGCATCCGCAATTCCAGTCACTAAGTTCGTTGCACCAGGGCCAGAGGTTGCCATACAGACTCCAACTTGCCCAGATACTCGAGCAAAGCCCTGGGCTGCATGTGCAGCACCTTGCTCATGACGGACGAGCACATGATTGATATGGTCTTGAAACTTATAAAGCTCATCATAAACTGGCATAATGGCACCACCGGGATATCCGTAAATCAGGTCGGCTCCCTCAGCGACCAAACTGCGCACTACCGCTTCAGCACCACTGATTGGGCCTTTAGGATTTTGGAGTGTTGTTTTTGCGCTCATTAAAGGTTTTCATCAGTTACACAGCCTTCAGATGCAGATGAAACTGCTTTGGCGTATTTATACAATACTCCTCGAGAGACTTTGAGTTTTGGAGCTTTCCATTGCGCCTTTCTCGATTCGAGTTCTTTGTAATCAATATCCAAAATAATGGTGTTGTCTTCCGCATTGATGGTGATTACATCTCCATCTTTTACCAGAGCAAGTGTACCACCGATTTGTGCCTCAGGTGTGATATGCCCTACAACAAATCCGTGTGTACCACCTGAAAATCGTCCATCAGTAATCAAAGCGACGTCATTCCCCAGTCCAGCACCCATAATCGCGGCTGTGGGTTTTAGCATTTCAGGCATTCCAGGCCCACCCTCTGGTCCTTCGTAACGAATCACCACGACTTCTCCTTTTTGCACATTTCCTGTTCGGATACCATCGTTAGCTTCAAACTCTCCATCAAAAACACGAGCAGGGCCGCTAAATATTAAACCTTCTTTTCCAGTGATTTTAGCTACAGACCCTTCTTCGGCTAGATTTCCTTTCAAAATCCGAATGTGGCCTGTTGGTTTGATCGGATCAGATACGGGACGAATGACGTTTTGACCAACTTGAAGAGGCTCTACATCTGCCAAATTTTCTGCAATTGTTTTTCCAGTGACTGTCAAACAATCTCCGTGAAGCATGCCTTCTTCAAGCATATATTTCATTACAGCGGGGACACCACCAACACGATAAACATCCTCCATCAAAAACTTTCCGCTTGGCTTTAAGTCTGCCAAGAAAGGCGTACAATCACTAATTCGCTGAAAATCATCAATGCTTAGGTCAACTTGTGCTGCTTTGGCAATCGCCAAATAGTGCAACACCGCATTGGTTGATCCACCGAGTACAGTGATTAACCGAAGTGCATTTTCTAGAGACTTTTTTGTAACAATATCTCTTGGCTTAATATCATTTTGCAACAGAAAGCGCAGTGCTTTTCCTGCTTTTACTGCATCTGTTTCTTTCTCCTTCCCTACTGCTGGATTGGACGAGCTATAGGGTAAAGACATTCCCAGTGCTTCAATCGAAGATGCCATGGTATTGGCCGTGTACATCCCGCCACATGCGCCAGCTCCAGGACAGGCATTTTGCACGACGGCTTTAAATTCTTTTTCGTCAATCGAACCCGCTACTTTTTGTCCCCATGCTTCAAAAGCAGAAACCACATCGAGTTTTTGATCGTTGAGACAACCCGCTGCAATGGTACCACCATACAACAATACCGATGGTCTGTTGAGTCGAAGCATTGCCATTAAAGCACCCGGCATGTTTTTATCACAACCGACTACAGTAACCATGGCATCGTAAGACATGGCACCCATTACCGTTTCCATAGAGTCTGCAATCAAATCTCTGGAGGGCAATGAAAAGCGCAT
>JAKMFI010000051.1 GCA_022425505.1 Flavobacteriaceae bacterium
ATGAGCGAGGAATTCAGACAGGACTTAGTATGATAACCTTTGAGTCTGCAATGAATAAAACCAAAGAATTGTTTTCTCAATTCAACTAAGTTTATAATTTATTTAAAATTATTCTAAATAAAGTTTGCCAATATCTTTTTGTGATATATATTTGCCTTATATTTAATTGATCTAAATAAATTTAAATGAAAAACTTACCACTTTTCCTACTATTCCTTGCTTCTTCTGTGTATGCTCAAGAACAATATAACAGTGCAACAACACAATTAAATAATCTTGTATTATCAGAAAGGGGCCTTTCTATCGGCGGCTATGGTGAAATTACATATAACAACAAAGAAGGTTCATCAACACCAGCTGAAATTGATGTGCAACGCTTGGTAATGCTTTTTGCTTATAAATTTGATGATAGAACTTCATTTGTAACTGAAATCGAATATGAGCATGTGAAAGAAGTGTATGTTGAACAAGCATTCATAAACTATGCTGTAGCTGATGGCGTTAATCTGCGTGGAGGTTTGATGTTAGTTCCGATGGGGATTATCAACGAGTATCATGAGCCAACAACATACAATGGTGTGGAACGGCCAAGTTTAGACAGTAAGATTGTCCCTACAACCTGGCGCGAAATGGGGATTGGCGTATCTGGGCGTATCAACAATGCTTCTATTCGTTATCAGGCTTATCTCATGAATGGGTTTCTTTCCTATGGTGAGAGCGACTACAAACTCAGAGGATCAGATGGACTTCGGAAAGGTCGTCAAAAAGGGGCTGAATCTGTTGGAACAGATGCGAATTTTGCTGGTAGAATCGAATATTATGGTTTGCCAAAGCTCAAACTCGGACTTTCGTATTACACAGGAAATACCCAAACCACAGCACCTGAAACCAGCAGCACACAAATCGGTTTATCAATGTTTGGTTTTGACTATCGCTACGTAAATGGGAAACTATCTTCAAGAGGGCAATATATCTCTGCTAGCTTGAGCAACACCGAAGCCTACAATCTAGCTGGGAGTACAGATATTGGATCGTCTATGGGTGGTTATTATGTTGAAGGAGCTTACAATCTTTTACCTCTTGAAAGCCGTCAGAAGTTAGACATATTTCTGCGTTATGAAAACTTTAATACGCACCAAAAAACTGCGGGTAATTTGATTGCGAATGACGCCTTTCATCGCAGCGAAACCACATTTGGTCTATCCTATCATTTGGCAAATGGAGCCGTTTTAAAAGCGGATTATCAGTCAAAAGGGACAGCAGTTGAAGACTCTGATGCCATCGGTAAATTTAACCTAGGGCTTGGCGTATTCTTTTGATGTATATTTGCTGACTTAAAAAATGGCTTTGAGATTCTTTTGCATTCTTGTTTTTATTTCTTTTCAGCTAACAGCCCAATCCACTCGGGTATTGAAGAAAGCCACAAAGTTGATTGAAAAGACGTTTGCAGTTCATGATCTACAACTTGAGTACAAAGAATTTCAAACCAAGTCTGTACTTGGAAATTTTTATAAAATTTTTGATTCAGATCAGATTTTTGGCTTCGCTTTCATAGGCACCGCACCTAGCAAAACGGACTCCTTTGAATACCTTGTTGTTTTCGACCAAAGCTTGATTATCAAAAAAGTAAATGTGTTGGTTTACCGCGAAGATTACGGGGGTGAAATTGGCAGTAACCGTTGGCTTAAACAGTTTGTCGGGAAAGCACGAAGTACAGAATTAGCAGTTGGAAAGAACATTGCTGCTATTTCTGGCGCGACAATCTCTGTTTATTCCATGACCAATGCCGTCAATCAGTTACTAAACGAAATGAATCAGTTTGAGCAGATATGATCCCAACTATTGATACATGGAGTTATCCATTGCGTCTGATGACGGCTTTTTTCTTAGTCGTCTTGTCAATTGGTTTTTTTACTGGAATTCGTTTTGTAAGTGAGACAGATAGTACGTCTGCAGAAGGTCTTGTTGAACACTACAATGGCAACGAACAAGATGAGGATGTTATGGTGATGAAATTCAAAAAAAGCGCGCAAGAAATGCTAACGATTGTTCACACCCATATCTTGAGCATGTCGATGTTGTTTTTCCTCACAGGATTTTTATTGGCACAAACTGCCATTCGCCAAGGTCTTAAGCTTTTCCTGATCATTGAACCTTTTGTATCTATTCTTCTCACTTTTGGGGGGCTATACCTCATTTGGTTTGGTGTAGAATGGTTTCGATATGTTGTAATCTTTTCTGGAATTGCGATGACACTGGCTTATTCTGCAGCGGTAATCATTATCTTCAAGCATCTTCGCTTGTTTAAAAGCTGATTTGCCCATTAATTTAGTATATTTGCATGCAACTTATTCTAAAGTAGTTGCTATGTCAAAACAGTCATCAAAAATCATTGGATTAGGTTTAACTTACGATGATGTTTTGTTGGTTCCGTCTTATTCCGAGACGCTGCCACGAGAAGTGAATATCCAATCAAAATTTTCTAGAAATATTCCCTTAAACGTCCCCATTGTTTCGGCTGCGATGGATACCGTAACTGAAAGCCAAATGGCCATTGCTATGGCTCGTGAAGGGGGGATCGGCGTACTCCACAAAAATATGACCATTGAAGCCCAAGCCGAAAAAGTTCGTAAAGTAAAGCGTGCTGAATCGGGTATGATTATTGATCCGGTAACTCTGCCCACCACAGCTCTCGTTTCTGATGCGCAAAAGCTTATGACAGAATATCGTATTGGCGGAATCCCGATTGTAGATACCAAAGGGAAGTTGGTAGGCATCGTTACGAATCGAGATTTACGTTTTGAAAAAAATGAAGCGCGCCCAGTTATGGAAGTAATGACCTCTGAAAATTTGGTTACCGTCCATGAGGGGATTTCGATGTCTGATGCAGAAGAAATATTACAGGCACACAAAATCGAAAAACTTCCTGTTATTGATAAGGATAACCGACTGGTTGGTCTAATCACCTTTAGAGATATTACGAAAGTGAGTTTAAAACCCCATGCCAATAAAGATACCTACGGTCGCCTTCGCGTGGCTGCTGCGGTTGGTGTTACACGAGATGCTGTGAGACGTTGTGCAGCGTTGGTAAATGCTGGGGTCGATGGTGTTGTCATTGATACAGCTCATGGCCATACGCAAGGCGTTGTCAATGTGTTAAAACAAATTAAAAATGAGTACAAGGATTTAGATGTCGTTGTTGGCAATGTTGCAACAGCTGATGCCGCCACTTTCCTTGCTGAAGCTGGAGCCGATGGGGTTAAAGTTGGTATTGGACCGGGCTCGATTTGTACTACCCGTGTGGTTGCAGGGGTCGGGTACCCTCAGTTTTCGGCTATTCTCGAAGTTTCAAAAAGTTTGCTCAAAAAGGGTGTTCCCCTGATTGCAGATGGCGGGGTAAGATATACTGGAGATATTGTAAAAGCGATTGGAGCTGGTGCACAATCAGTCATGTTGGGTTCCATGTTGGCAGGAACCAAAGAATCGCCTGGAGAGACCATAATTTTTGAGGGTAGAAAGTTTAAGTCCTATCGTGGAATGGGATCTGTAGAGGCCATGCGAGAAGGAAGTAAAGACCGTTACTTTCAAGACGTAGAGGATGATATCAAAAAACTTGTTCCAGAAGGGATTGTCGGTAGAGTTCCTTATAAAGGTGAGTTATTTGAAAGTATTCATCAGTTTGTCGGAGGACTTCGTGCAGGTATGGGTTATAGCGGCGCAAAGGATATCTCTGAACTTTTAGATAAGGCAAGCTTTGTTCAGATCACCTCTTCAGGAATTCAAGAAAGTCACCCACACAACGTAGCCATTACAAAAGAAGCACCCAATTATTCTCGATAACCCAATGAAGCTGATTTATTTTTATTTATTCCTGCTTTTTTCTGCGTGCAGTCTCCCAACAAATGAAGAATCTGATGCAGTGGCCAGAGTAGGTGAAAACTACTTGTTTATTTCAGATTTACAAGATCAAATTGGCCCGAGGTATAATGGAGATAGTTTACAAATCGCGAATCGTTTGATTGACGATTGGGCGGAGCAGTTATTGTATCTTAAAAAAGCAGAAATCAATTTGAGCTCGACTGAAAAGAAACGACTCGACGAATTGGTAAGGACTTATCGCAACGACTTGTATGTCAAAACTTATAAGGATAAGGCAATCCAGCTTCTGTTGGATTCTGTCGTTGAGTCCGAAGAAATTCAGGATTATTTTGAACAAAACAAAGCCAATTTTAGGACCAATAAAGATTTATTGCGTGGTCGTTATGTTCGGGTTCGAAATCAAAATTATAATCTGCGCACGATTCGTCGTAGTCTTCGGCGTTTTAACGATGCTGACAAGATTTTTTTAGACTCAATTGCCCTTCAGTTTACAACCTACTCTATGAATGATTCAATATGGGTTCAGGCCTCCCAATTTTTTAATCGTTTGCCATCAATTAGCGAAAGACGTTATAAAAATTTCTTAAAAAATAACACTTTCTTTGAATTACAAGATTCTTTAGAAGTATATTTGGTGGTGGTTGAAGAAGTTGTTTTACGCAACGATTTGGCTCCGTTGGAATATGTTACACCAACGCTAAAGCAAATTTTAATCAACAAACGGAAATTAGAATTAATGCGCCAATTTGATAGAGAAATTATTGAAGAGGGATTGCGTCAAAACTCCTACGAAGTATATGAATAAGCGGTTTAGCACTCTGTGTGTATTATTTCTTTTCGGCAACTTTGTTTTGAGTTATGCCCAAACAGATAGTATCTCACAACCCACTAGAATTAAAATCGATGGGGTTGCTGCTGTCATTGGGGATTATGTGATTCTTGACTCTGATGTTGATAAGGCCTACATTGACCTGGAATCTCAAGGAATACCAACATCCAATATTGAAAGGTGTAGCCTTTTGGGTAAGTTGATGGAAGACAAACTCTATGCACATCATGCCGAACAAGATAGCTTAGAAGTTAGTGACGCAGAGATTAATGATTACGTAGGCAGAACCATAGACTATTTTGTGCAAGAACTCGGGAGCATGGAAAAGGTTCTTGAATTCTACAAGAAAAAAGATGAGCAAAGTTTTCGAAGTGAATTGTTTGACATCAATCGAGTGCAACAACTCTCGCAAAGGATGCAAGCGAATATCGTTGAAGAAATCGAAGTGACTCCAGAAGAAGTACGAACATTTTTTGATAAAATACCAGTAGACCAACGTCCTGTTTTTGGCGCTGAACTTGAAATCGCCCAGATTGTTGTTGAACCCACTCCTACTGTCGAGGAGGTTGAAGGAACAATTCGACTGTTGGAGACCATGCGAAACGATGTATTGGAAAATGGTTCAAGTTTTGCTTCAAAAGCAATTTTATACTCCCAGGATCCTGGCTCTCGATCTCGTGGCGGAAGATATACTCTCGATCGCAAACGCCCAGTAATGGTGAAAGAATTTAGGGATCAGGCATACCGACTTCGTGAGGGTGAAGTTTCCCAACCATTCCAAACAGACTTTGGATGGCATATCGTAACAGTTGATAAGATTCGAGGACAACTCATAGACGTTCGTCATGTTCTCCTTACCCCAGAAATTTCTGCTAAGGAACTTAAAGATGCAAAAGACAAACTTGAGTTAATCCGCAAAAGAATTCAAGATGGAGAGATTGCCTTTGCTGATGCTGCCCTTGAGTTTTCAGACGATAAAGACACTGCTGCTAATGGGGGTGTTTTGATCAATCCAGCCTCCGGAGACACCAAATTTGAGCTGACCAAACTCGATCCAGCGATTTATAATCAAATTCTAAATCTAAAGGACAATCAAATTTCTCCGCCAGTTCTTGACGAAGATCGATCTGAAAACAAAAAATATAAAATGTTAATGGTAACCAATCGTTTCGATCAGCATCAAGCAGATTTTGCAACAGATTATGTAAAAATCAAGGATTTGGCGCTAAAAGAAAAGCAACTTGACGCTATACAAAATTGGATGGGTGAGAAGATTGATGATACGTTTGTCAATGTGAATCGTTCATACAGAGATTGTGATTTCTCCAATAAGTGGGTTCAGTAACAATAAGCGCCCTCGTACTAGATTCAAAATCGTTTGTTTTTACAATTGTGCTTTTTAAGGTTTTGTTTTATTCAGCGTCCCATCAAAACCTTGATTGACAGTAGGATAATTGTCTGCTATACCTTAATTTTGTAAATAAAAAATAAGCTATGGAACAAGCCATGAAGTTGGTGCGTTTTTTATTTTCAACTCGACTTACAGCTATACTGTTTATTGTGTTTTGCGTCGCGATGGCTGTGGGCACTTTTGTGGAAAGTATTCACAACACAGTTACCGCTAGGATTTGGGTCTATAATGCTTGGTGGTTTGAGGCAATCATGGGTGTTTTCGTCCTCAACTTTATAGGTAATATCAAAAGATATCGTCTTTTGCGATGGGAAAAATGGCCCGTTCTTCTTTTACATGGCGCATGGATTTTAATTATTCTTGGTGCTTTTGTTACCCGTTACTTTGGTTTTGAAGGAGTGATGCCAATTCGAGAAGGAGAAACTACCAATACATTTTTAAGTGAAAAGACCTATGTCACCATTTTGATTGATGGCGAAATGGATGGAAACCTCCAACGAAAAAAGCTTCAAGACGATTTTTTGTTTGCCGAAGCGACCAACAATTCTTTTCGCTGGAAAAGCACATTCGATACCCAAGACTTCTCGGTAGAATATGTTGACTTTTTGTCAAATGCTGCGGAGGATTTGGTCGAGAACCCTGATGGGGAGTTTTTTCTCAAAATTGTTGAAGCTGGTGATGGGAATCGCCATGACCACTTTATCGGTTTTGGAGAGATTGTAAATATTCATAACGTTCTATTCTCACTAAATAACCCAACAGACGGTGCGATCAACATTGAATGGGATCAAGCCAATGATCGCTATACTATTGACACTCCATTTGGTGGTACAAGCATGCAGATGGCAACGCAAGCCCTCGAAGAGGTACCAGTAGACACACAATTATCTCTCCGCTTTCGATCACTGTATTCCCTTGCTGGTATGCAGTTTGTGTTTCCCGATCCAGTGATTCAGGGATCCTATCAAATTGTAAAAGATGAAGAATCTTTTCAGGATGCACTAACCCTTAAAATCACCACAGAGGGCGAGTCGGAAACCATACAAGTTCTGGGTGCAAAAGGGTTTACCAACGACCCAAAACAGATTTCCCTCGGCGGTTTGGATTTTTGGGTTCAATACGGTTCTTTACAGCATGAGTTACCGTTTGCTTTAAAGCTCAATGATTTTATTGCTGAAAAATATCCTGGAACCGAAAAAAGCTACAGTAGTTTTATGAGTAGAGTTAGCGTAGCAGATTATCCCCCATTCGATCACGATATTTATATGAATCACATCTTAAATCACAAAGGATATCGTTTTTTTCAAGCTTCATTTGACCCAGATGAGAAAGGAACCGTCCTCTCTGTAAATCATGACTTTTGGGGAACGTGGATTACCTATATTGGCTATTTCATTCTTTATATTGGCTTACTTGGAATCATGTTTTTTGGAAAAACGAGGTTTAAATCTCTCTCAAAAACTCTTGAAAAAATAAGAGCAAAAAAAGCATCATTAACGACAATTGTTCTTTTGTTTAGTGTTTCTGTATTCTCTCAAACTCACCAACACGAATCGACAGCAATACAAGACCTCGATTCTACTTTGATGCGTCAAGCAGTACCAGTTGAACAAGCTGCTAAATTTGGAAAACTTGTCATTCAAGATTTTAGTGGTCGAATGAAACCAGCGAACACCTTTGCTTCTGAATTGATACGAAAAGTGAGCAAGTCAGATACATATCAGTCTTTAAATGCAGATCAAGTTCTGCTATCGATTCAACAAAACCCGTTGTTGTGGTATCAAGTGCCTTTTATTTATTTAAAAAGGGGAAATGACAGTTTGCGAAGACTCGCCGGGGTCGACGAAAAAGCAAAATATGCATCATTTGTTGATTTCTTTGACAAGGACGGAAGTTACAAACTCGCCAAACCCTTAGAGGGCGCTTATAAAGCTGCTACACCAAACCAGTTTCAAAAGGATTTTATCGAGACCGATCGTAGAATTAATCTTCTATATAGTGCGATAGAAGGCAAAGTTCTTCAAATTTTTCCAGTTCCAGATGATGAAAACAACAAGTGGGTTTCTTTTGCTGAGGCACCTGATTTTCAGTTTGAAGGGGTTGATTCCCTTTATGTGGCCAATGTGATGCCGCTTTACATCGGGGCGTTGCGACAAGGTGCCTATGACCAAGCCGATGAACTATTGGAAAGTATATCTGGATTTCAAAGAAAATATGGCAATGACATCATGCCTTCGCAAGAAAAGATTGATGCAGAAATCATGTACAACCAATACGACATCTTCAAAAAGCTTTTTGCGTGGTACATGTATGTTGGAACATTGATGTTTTTGGTGCTCATTTTTCAAATTCTATTTGATATACGCATTTTTGGATTTGTTGTAAAGCTATGTATAGGTCTCATCAGTCTGCTGTTTGTTGCGCAAACAGTTGGGATGGGTGCACGATGGTACATTTCTGGTCATGCACCATGGAGTGACGCCTACGAATCGATGCTCTATGTTGCATGGGCAACCGTTGGTATGGGATTGGCTTTTGGGCGCAAATCCAAACTGACAATTGCTGCTACAGCTTTTGTTGCATCCATGGTACTGATGATTGCACATTGGAACTGGATGGATCCTGAGATTGCGAATCTCGTACCTGTTTTGGATAGTTATTGGTTGATGATTCATGTTGCCGTAATTGTTGGAAGCTACGGGCCGTTTGCTCTTGGAATGATTGTTGGCTTTATCGCAATGGTTTTGATGATTTTAACGACCAAGAAAACAAAAAACCGAATTCGATTAACAATTGATGAACTAACAGTCGTAAATGAGCTTGCACTCACTGTTGGAGTCGTGATGTTGACGATTGGAAACTTTCTCGGTGGTCAATGGGCCAACGAAAGTTGGGGAAGATATTGGGGTTGGGACCCGAAAGAAACTTGGGCACTAATCAGCATTCTCGTTTATGCTTTTGTTCTACACATGCGACTGATACCTGGTATGCGAAGCAAATGGTTGTTTAACCTTATGTCAGTCATCGCTTTTGCAAGTATTATCATGACTTATTTTGGTGTAAATTTTTATCTGGTTGGTTTGCATTCTTACGCAAGTGGCGATAAGGTGATTACGCCAAGCTTTGTGTATTATTCGATTGCTATCGTTTCTGTAGTCGGATTGTTTTCTTTCTTACAATATAACAAATACTTTGGGAAAAAATCTACATAAAAAGTGGTTTTGGTACGCAATCATTGGGCTAGTGCTTAATGGTCTTGGTTTGAGTGTGGTCGGAGAAGCAATTATTGCCAAGTCAAATAGCGAGGCATGGTTTTTGTACGGCACATTTGGACTTATTCTTGTAAATTCGGGCTTATGTTTTTTTGGTACCGCAGTCGGTCTTCGCTACGCAAATCGTTCCTGATTTGTAAGTTTTTCTTTGGTTGTTTTAGTGCTTTTGGGCAAGAGAATCAGGGAGAAACCCCTCTTTTTTCAATACCCAACAAACCGATTTTAGGTATAATGACCAATGAAAATTCAATTGAGGATTTTTCGTTTCTCAACAAGAAAGACGAACCCAAAAAGTCTCTTTTTGCGAAAGAAGAATATTTAGATGCTTCGGCTCCTTATCTAAAAAGATTGCGCATAAGAGAGGAGGATAACGCCAACATGGGCTATTTGGGGGACACCTATCTAGGGGATGTTAACACAACCTCTAATAAAGCCATTATTGTATGCCGTGATTTTGAGTATGAGGATGGAGACCGTGTTCAAATTTTACTCAATGATGAAGTGCTTCTACAAAACTTATACCTTAAAAATCAATATTTCATCATGCAAATCGATTTAAAACCTGGATTTAATAAGTTTGATTTTAAAGCATTAAATCAGGGTTCATCTGGTCCGAATACGGCAGAATTGAGGGTGTTTGACGAGGATCAAAAACTACTCTCCTCCAATCAGTGGAATTTATCCACTGGCGCAACGGCAACTTTTATTGTCGTAAAGCAGATGTAACTAAATTAGATTCCAAAAAAAAAGGGGAGTAAATACTCCCCTAATATTTTGATGTAAGAATGTTATTCTTCAGTAGCTTCTTCTGCTGCTGCTTCTTCAACTACAACTTCTTCAGTTGTTACTTCTTCAGCTACAGTCGCTTCAGAGCTGTCTTTAGTAAAAAAGTAAATGGTCACTGCTGCAGCAATAAGAACCAATACCCATAATTTATTCTTCATTTTGATTGTGTTTTTATATATACAAACTTAGATTTTTACCTTTGAAATTACTATTAAAATCAAATGAATTATATCTTAAGGGTACTTAAAGTAGATATTAAGTCATGCTTTTTTTGTAACAAATCTATTGCACAATACTTATAAATTTGATTTAATGATATATATTCAAAAAAAAATATTCCCAGAAATAAAATTATTTTTGGGAATAATCTGTGATCGCGATAGGAATCGAACCTATGACCGGCTGCTTAGAAGGCAGATGCTCTATCCAGCTGAGCTACGCGACCTGATAAAAAACCCTTGTAAATCAATTACTTACAAGGGGTTGAGCGGAGAGACTGGGATTCGAACCCAGGCAACACTTTCGCGTTGACAGATTAGCAATCTGCTCCATTACCACTCTGGCACCTCTCCTTTGGATTACTAAATCGGACGCAAAAATACATTATCAGCCGAAAATCGACAACTTATTTGACAGTTCAATTGCTGCGCTTGTCAAAGTCATCGCTTTGGCGTTCGTTGTATTTGATGATTGCCAATACAACCAATGCAATACCTACCGCCCCATAAAAGATAAAGGTCATCTATTTCAATTTAACAGCCGTTCCATAGGCCAACATTTCAGAGGCCCCTTGCGCCACTACTGAAGTCGTAAATCGGACATTGACCACGGCATCAGCTCCAAGCTTTTGCGCATCCGTAATCATTCTTTTAAGAGCTTGCTCTCGAGCATCTGCTTGCAGTTTGGTGTATTCTTCAATCTCTCCACCGACGATGTTTTTAAGACTCGCAAAAATATCTCGCCCAATGTTTCGACTTCTTACTGTACTTCCGCGTGCAATGGCTAGGGTTTCCGTAATCGTTTGGTTCGCAATGGTTTCTGTATTGGATAGTTTCATGTGCTTTAAATGTTTTTAGTCAGTGCCTTTACAATTTTATTATGGGCATAAAACTCTTTAAAAATGACTTTTAACGCTGTATATGATGGAACCGCGATGATCATTCCTAGTGGACCAAATAAAAGCCCACCAACCAATATAACAATAAAAATTTCGAGTGGATGAGATTTTATAGAGGTAGAAAAAACATAGGGTTGTGTCAAAAAGTTATCGATCAACTGTCCAAGGGTAAATCCAATGAGTACATAAATCGTTTTGGGAAGTGTGACTGATGCAAAACTTGCATCGAGGTTACTTGTCATGGTCAAGAAGATAATCAAAACCGTACCAATAATCGGCCCCAAAAAGGGAATGATGTTGAGAAGGGCACAAACAAGTGCAATCGTTACCGCATTTGGAATTCCAAATATCAGAAGGACAAGTGTGTAAATGATAAATAAGACCGTGATCTGAACGAGTAACCCTATAAAATACCTAGATAGTAAGTTCTTGATTGACAAAATTGACTTTTCAACCCTTTTAACGTTTTTATCTGACACAAAAACCATTACCATTCTTTCAAGTAAACCGCTGTCTTTTAAAAAGAAAAAAGAAATAAAAATCACCGAAAATACGCCGATCGTGAACCCACTGAGTCCATTGAGAACGGTATTGATCGCATCGGGAAGAAAACTATAATCAACTTCCGCCAAACTACGATCCACCCAACTTTGCAAATCAACCCCATAATCACTTAGATAAATACTGAGTTCATTAATCAACTTTGTCGCTGTAGCTTCAAAAGCATTTACATTCAGTAGGGAAAGATTTTTGGCCTGTTCAAAAATTACAGGTAAGAGTAAGGAAACAATTCCAAAAAATGCGGTCATCAAAATTGCTATAGTCGTGACAGATGATAAGGTATTGCCAAATCTGATTCTCTTTAATAATTGCGCTATTGGGCGTCCGATTAGGGAAACGACTGCAGCGATAAGAAGGTAAAATAGTACGGATTGGATCGAAACGACGACTTGATACAATCCAATCAACAAAACAATGATTAGAAATGCTAGTACAATCGCTCGGGTAAGTTCTTTTGGTTTCATAGACTAAAGATAAGTTTTTTACGGATATAATAGTGATATGCTGTGACAAGCGATAATTCCAGCGGTTTCGGTGCGTAATCGTTTTTCTCCCAATGTTACAGCAGTGACGTTGGCATCGGCTGCAGCTTGGATTTCCTCAGGTGTAAAATCTCCCTCTGGGCCAATGAAAATTGATATTGATTTTTTTTTGAACGATAGCCTGTCGATTGCTACTTTATTCGTGTCTTGACAATGTGCGATACATGCTGTTCCTTTGACTTTAAATAATGATGTGGTAAAATCACATGCGGGATTAATAATCGGCAAATAAGCTCCTAGAGATTGTTTCATGGCAGCAATTGCTATTTTTTGTAATCGTTCTTGCTTGATCACTTTTCGGTCACTTCTTTGACATATGATAGGTGTGATAGCATGAACACCAATTTCAGTGGCTTTTTCAACAAACCAGTCCATGCGGTCATTGCTTTTTGTCGGTGCGATGAAAACATGTAGTTGATAAGGATCTGGACTGATTTCCACGCAATGATTTACGATAGCTGTACATGCTTTGTGATCCACATGTGATAAGGTTGCCGAAAAGCGATGCCCAA
This sequence comes from Flavobacteriaceae bacterium, assembly GCA_022425505.1. Taxonomy (GTDB): domain Bacteria; phylum Bacteroidota; class Bacteroidia; order Flavobacteriales; family Flavobacteriaceae; genus UBA724. The sequence continues at coordinate 12,910 of JAKMFI010000051.1, forward strand.
CGCCATTGGTAATTGTAATGGCATCCCCAACTTTTTTTCGGAGAACTCTCGATAGATGTTTGCTTTCATTTTTGTCAAAATGAATTTCTGTATCGTCTTTAGAGAGGGATGAAAGATAAAATTGCTGCATTACAAAGACATTCTCGATTGTGCTTGGCGATCCAAGACACCAAAGTTGTTATTTTGATATTTAAAATAGCCGGCAACTGCAATCATCGCAGCATTATCTGTTGTGAATGACAATGGCGGAATAAACACATTCCAATCTGTCTGTTTGGATAAAGCTTGTCGAAGACCAGAATTTGCCGAAACACCACCCCCAATTACAATTTCTTTAATCCCCGTTAGAATGACTGCTTTGTCAAGTTTTTCCATCAATATGTTGACAAGGATGTGTTGGACGGACGAACACAAATCGTTACGGTGGTTTTGAATATAATCCTTATCCAGTTGCTGCTGTTTTCTTAAATAATACAACACGCTGGTTTTAAATCCACTAAAACTGAAATCCAAACCAGAGACCTTAGGCATGGAAAACGGGATGTTGGGTTCTCCATTTTGCGCATATTTATCGATGTATGGCCCTGCTGGATAGGGGAGCCCGATCATTTTACCAGCTTTATCAAAGGCCTCACCAACAGCGTCGTCTAAGGTTTGCCCAATGACTTCCATTTCAGATGGGCTGTTTACAAGGACCAATTGCGTGTGTCCTCCCGAAACCGTAAGCCCTAAGAATGGAAATGAGGGGTCAGGTGTCGATTTTTCAAAGTGAACAAGTAAGTGCGCTTGCATGTGATTGACTTCGATCAGTGGAACTTCTAGTGACATGGACAGTGACTTGGCAAACGAATTCCCTACAAGTAAGGAGCCAATCAGTCCAGGCCCTAAGGTGTAAGCTACTGCATTTATCTCTTTTTTGTCGATATTTGCTGTTGAAAGAGCTTGGTCGACCACAGGGATGATGTTCTGTAGGTGCGCGCGTGCAGCCAGTTCGGGGACAACACCTCCGTACTGTTTATGCACTTTCTGATTGGCAATAATATTCGAACGAATATGCCCGTCTACGAGTATAGCTGCTGCCGTGTCGTCACAAGATGATTCGATTCCGAGGATCACAGGCATGATTCTTGTTTAGCTAGCAAAGTTAATATATTGATTTGACCCAAAAACACTGGCGTAACGTAAAAAAAATAACGGTAATGAGTTTAAGTCTTACCGTGATAACGATTGCATTATTTCTTTCTCCTATAGGCCAGTCTGCTATCAATTCCTGGTTAAAAAATAAATTTATAAACGATTTTGAGGCTGAACTCTCTGTGGGAACTCTTTTTGTCAATCCTGTTGGGACCACCTCATTCACTGATTTACTGATTCGTGACCATCGAAATGATACTTTGGTTTTTGTCGACCATTTTGCGTTTGAATCTTATCACTTTGGTGGATTGATTTCGAGCAAGTTTCATTTGGGTAAGGTTGCATTTGATTCTTTGATTTTAAATGTTGTGAAGTACAAGAATGAAGATCAATCCAACCTCGACATTTTTATTGAAAAAGTGAAGCCTGATGATGCTATCATAAAAGAACTCAGCGCAACTACCATCAAACTCAACCATAGTAAGGTGAAATTCACGGATCTGAATAAAGCAGACTCTGCAAAACATCTTTTTTCGAATATGAATGCGAAACTAGTTGATTTGAACTCCCATTTCAATAATTTTTCAACTCAAATTGAGGAAATGAGTTTTTTTGCGGATCATCAAAATATTCAAGTTCTGGATTTAGAAGCATTTTGCTCCTTCGACTCCGAGTTTGCTGAATTTCAAAACTTGAAGTTAATCACTCCAAATTCTCAATTTATTGCTGATGTTTCCATGCGGTATCCAAAAGCTGGATTTCGAAATTTTCATGATGACGTTTCCATAGATGCTGTCGTTCAGAACTCTTTTATGGGATTACAAGAGTTTCAATTATTAGTCCCAAATGTTTCTGGTTCTGAAACCATTTTTCTAGATCAACTTAATTTTTCGGGTACTCCAAGCATATACGCTTTAGATTCTATTCGCATAAACTACGAGAAAAGTAACTTTTTGGGTTCATTCACTTTCAATACTTTCAAGGACGCTTCAAAACTCACAATACAAGAACTCTCCATCAATCCGAAAGACATTCAAACCCTTTTTCCAAGTTTAGAGAAATCCAGTGTTGAGGTCTTAAAACGATTTGATAAAGCGAATATCAGCGGAACAATTGCCAGTCAATCCGCTAACCATAAACTAAACCTATCCGTTGATTCACGCTTAGGTCCACTGCAATTCAATTTTGATTTTTATCGGAAAGGGAGGCAAATGAATTCTTTTTATGACGGACAAATCCGAGCGAGTCAATTTAACATCGGCAGTCTGCTGAATCAACCCGATCTTGGGACTACTGATGCATCATTGATTGTACTAGGGAAAGGACTTCAGTTTGATCAGCTCAACACTAAATTATACGGTCAATTTTCATCCCTTTCATATCGTAAAAACAAACTTGACTCTATTTCTGTTGATATGAATCTAAACCAGAGCCGAGTTGATGGGTCAATTGACATAAATGATATTGATGCAAAGTTGCAAATCCAAGGACAATTTGAATCGAATGACACCATACAGAAATTTTCAGCAATCGCAGAAGTAAGTGAATTAAAACTTCAATCTATTCAGTCCTCAAAATCTTTGGGGAACAGAACGCTTTCTGGAAATTTTGAACTCATTGGGCAAGGGACCCAAATCGATAATTTTATTGGAGACATCAACGCAGAGTCTGTTCAAATCCGCTCAAAAGACAAACTGTTTTCATTTGAGGATTTCAGCATACAGTCTAGGGTGAATAAAGATCTACGTTTTTTCAATATCAGATCTGACGATGTTGTCAACGGATTGATATATGGGAGGTTCGAATTTTCAGATTTGAACAAAATGGTAAAGAATTCATTCGGAAGTTACTTTTCTTCATACAAACCTCTGCAGCTTGACCCTTCGAAATTTGTCAACTTTAGCATTAATTTCAAGGAAAAATTAATCAGCGCTTTAAGTGATGATATTGCGATTGATGACAATTCTTTTTTTCGCGGAAAGCTAAGTGCCAAAGTGAACGAAGCGGCCTTGCAGTTTGATGTTCCCTATATTCGGTATGAAGACAAAGTTTTTTCTCATTTACGTTTGACATTGGATAATGACAACCCATTATATAAATCCTTCATACATATTGAGAAATTTCAGGGAATGGGTCTAAACCTGAGTCAATTTCAACTTATAAATACAGTCATAAATGATAGACTGCATTTTAGAGCTGAATACGATAGTAATTCTTTACATAATGAGGTCAATTTTTATTCCACACTGGATGGCAATCAGGAATTGGAATTTGCTATTCAACCATCAAAGATCTCATTTCAGGGCAAGCAATGGAAAGTGAATGAATTGGATGAAAGAACCAGTTCTTTACGTGTATCTTCAAAAGGAGCGCAACTTGATTCAACTGTTTTTTCAAATGATGAATCTATCCTATATCTTTCTTTTGACCAGCAAAAAACACAGCGTTTTCAAGCCATTTTTGAAAATATTGATCTTTCCGATATTATTGCGTCTAAGCCCAAGAGAGTTGTTAGTGGGATTACCAACGGTACGCTTGATATTACCCTAGATAACGATAAATTTGGTGGAGAGGTAAATCTGAAGATTGACTCTTTATCATTAAATGACTCTTTTTTAGGCGATGCTTCTATTGCTCTGCGGTCTGTTGAAGATGCTTACGACTTGTCATTCAGTACAGTTGATAACGATCTAAAAACAAGTTCAATTGAGGGTCTGATCTTTCCCCAAAGTGACAACAATCTAGATATTAATGCTACTTTTCAGAAATTTCCCGCAGCTACTCTTGACCGTGTTATAGGGAATGCGCTTACGGATGTTGATGGAGAGATCGATGGTTTAATTTCAATAGGCGGGAAGTGGAACCAACCCATGCTTGAAGGTGAACTATTTTTAGATGGATTTAGACTTTCTGTACCTTATTTAAATGTTGGATACCGCCTTGCAGATCAAACAAAACTGACTGTAAATCCAACGTCCTTTCATTTTGAACCTACTCGCTTGATTGATGAAAATATGTTGACTTCAGGAAAATTTAGTGGGTCAATTACACATCAAAACTTTCAATTTTTTACGCTAGATATGGACCTCTCTAGTGAAGGCCTTCTTGTTTTAGATACAGATAAAGATTTTGATACTAACTATTACGGAAAAGCAGTGCTGAATGGTTCTGCCCATATTCATGGGCCAGCCCAATCCTTGACTTTTGATGTTTTGGGTCAATCCGCTAAGGGAACAAATATTATCATTCCAGTTGACAATACGCCTAGCATAGAGGATGTCTCTTACATACGATTTGTCCAAAAAAACAGGGCTAATAAAAGTGGGGACTTGCCTTCTTCGTCCACAGAAATCAAAGGACTCGCTCTCAATTTTGATTTATCAATTACGCCAGACGCTGAACTTGAACTCGTGATTGACAGTGATACAGGAAGCACGCTGAGTGGCTCTGGATTAGGAAGTATTCTCATGGAAATCAATACAGATGGAATTTTTAGCGTTTGGGGAGATTTTATTGCCTTAAATGGATTCTATAGTTTTAAGAATTTAGGCATACTGGAAAAAGAATTTATTCTAGAACCAGGGGGGACGATCGTGTGGAATGGCAATCCACTAGATGCAGAATTGAACTTACAAGCCACATATGAAGTGCCGGGAGGAGCAAATCCAGCCATCTTACTTGAAAACCCAGGACTAAATCGAAAAATCCCAACCGATGTCAAGATTTACTTGTCTGGTAGCATCATGCAGCCTGAAACGCCGCGTTTTTCGATCGATTTTCCAAACACATCAGCTAATGTCCGAAATGATCTTGCCTATAAATTGGACGATGAGGAACGCAGGCAAATTCAAGCCATATCCCTTCTTTCTCAAGGGGTGTTTATTAGCGACTTGTCCTTATCAGCCATTTCCACACAAACGTTAACAAATAATCTATTTCAGAAAGCATCTGGTGTGTTTGAATCGATTTTTTCTGGGGATGAGGACAAGCTGAAGCTAGGATTGGATTATTTGCAAGGAGATCGAAATGCAGAAGCGACTGCCCAAACGCGAGATCGGCTAGGTCTCACTCTTGTGACCCAAGTTTCCGAACGACTGCTGATCAACGGTAAACTCGGTGTTCCCTTTGGCGGTGTTGAAGAAACTATAATTGTGGGAGATGTGACAATCGAATTTTTATTAAGCAAAGATGGAGCTTTACGTGCACGTATATTTAATAGGGAAAATGAGTTTCAATATTTTGGTGATGAACTCGGATATACTCAAGGAATAGGGTTGTCGTACCGTGTTGGCTTTGATGATTTTAAATCGTTGATTAAAAAGATTGTAAAAAAGAACACAATTTGATACAATAACGTCAATTTGAATCCCATTTTACCCTCTATTTTTTTTAAATTCACAATTTCAAACATTCCCCATGTTTTCATAAATATAGTTTGTAATTTCGCCGTTCCACTATGTCAGTAAAACCAAAACATATTGCTGTTCTCACCTCAGGAGGTGACGCCCCAGGTATGAATGCTGCCATACGATCTGTCGTTCGGAGTTGCTCTCATTTTAATATTAAATGTTCAGGGGTTTACCGTGGTTATCAAGGGCTTATTGAAGGTGATATTCAACCTTTGGATGCTCGTAGTGTTAACAACATTATCAATAAAGGGGGTACAAAATTAAAATCTGCTCGTTCCCTTGACTTTCACGAAAAAGAGGGCAGAGCTAAAGCATCCAAAAATCTTAAAAATCTTAATATAGATGCCTTGATTGTCATCGGTGGAGATGGAAGCTTTACAGGTGGAATGATCTTTGAACGCGAACACAAAATCCCTGTCATTGGGATCCCTGGAACAATTGACAATGATATTTTTGGTACTTCACACACGATTGGTTACGACACAGCACTGAATACAGTTGTCCAAGCCATTGATAAAATTCGAGATACAGCGATTTCTCACAATCGGCTGTTTTTTGTTGAAGTCATGGGTAGGGATGCTGGTCATATCGCATTGAATGTTGGTATTGGAGCAGGTGCTGAAGAAATCCTAATTCCTGAAGAGAACCTTGGTCTTGATCGTCTCTTGGAATCTTTGCGTAGAAGTAAAAAATCTGGAAAGTCATCTAGTATTGTGGTTGTAGCTGAAGGTGATAAAATTGGTAAAAATGTCTTTGAACTTGCGCAACACATCGAAGAAAATTTACCCAATTACGAAGTAAGAGTGTCTGTTTTGGGACATATTCAGCGGGGTGGTACACCTTCTTGTTTCGATCGTGTACTGGCTAGCCGTATGGGACTCAAAGCAGTAGAATCATTAATTGACGGAGTAAGCGGTCATATGATTGGAATTCAAAATGGCGAAATGATTTTAACTCCACTAAACAAAGCAATCAAAGGAAAGTCAGAAATTAAGAGAGAGCTCATTAGAGTCTCAGATATCATGACACTTTAAAATTAAATCAACTCAAAAAAACAACTATGTCAATACTCAAATTAGGAATTAACGGATTTGGAAGAATTGGAAGAATGGTTCTTCGTGCATCTCTTCAAAATGAAAATGTTGAGGTCGTAGCCATCAATGACTTGCTAGACGTCGACCATCTTGCTTACCTTTTAAAATACGATTCTGTACATGGTACCTGTTCTGCCTCAATTGAGATTAAAGATGGTCACCTTGTAATTGATGGTAAAACAGTCCGCATTACTGCAGAGCGCGATCCACAAAACCTAAAATGGGATGAGGTTGGCGCTGAAATCGTTGCAGAATGTACAGGCATTTTTACCACTTTAGAAAAAGCCCAACTTCACATCGATGGGGGTGCAAAAAAAGTAATCATTTCTGCGCCATCTGCTGACGCGCCAATGTTTGTAATGGGTGTAAATCATACTGATGCAAAAGCTTCAGACACGATTGTTTCTAACGCGTCTTGTACAACAAACTGTCTTGCACCACTTGCCAAGGTGTTGCATGACAATTTTGGAATTGCAGAGGCATTGATGACGACGGTTCATGCCGTTACAGCTACCCAAATGACAGTTGATGGTCCCTCGCGAAAAGATTACAGAGGAGGTCGTTCGTCTCTTCTAAATATTATTCCAGCATCGACAGGAGCTGCAAAAGCAGTTACCAAGGTAATTCCTTCTTTAGTTGGCAAAATCACTGGCATGGCATTTCGTGTGCCAACCGCAGATGTATCTGTTGTTGACTTAACGGTCAAACTCGAAAAAAGTTCAAGTTACGATGAGGTGATGTCCGCTCTTGAAGACGCTTCTAACGGGGCAATGGCAGGGATCTTAGGATTTACGAAAGAACTAGTGGTTTCCCAAGACTTTATCGGGGATGCAAGAACGTCAATTGTTGATGCCAATGCAGGAATTCAGCTCAACGAAACCTTCTTCAAAATTGTATCATGGTATGACAATGAAGCTGGTTATTCGAACAAGCTAATCGACCTAGCTCTTCACGTTCGTTCACTATAATCATTACGTATGAGACTTATTGTTGACAGTGGATCAACAAAAACCGATTGGATTGCTATTGATGACTCTGGCAATATTTTGTTTGAGACCCAAACCCTTGGCTTAAACCCACAGGTTCTTTCAGAAGCTATAGTTGAAGAACGTATTATCAATAACTACGAGTTGTATCGCATTCGAAACGAAATCGATTCAACATATTTTTATGGGGCAGGTTGTGGTACTGAGCCGCCCCGTAAATTGATGGAGGGTGTTTTAAAGAGTATTTTTCAAAACTCAACGATATCTGTCAAAGAAGACACCTATGCCGCTGTTTATGCAATTACAGATCCTGGAGAGCCAAGTATCGTTTGTATTTTAGGCACTGGCTCCAATTGTAGTTTTTATGACGGTGAAATCGTTCATCAAAAGATCACCTCTCTTGGATATATCCTGATGGATGATGCAAGTGGTAACTATTTTGGCAGACAGTTGCTTCGGGACTATTATTTCAATAAAATCCCAAAAGCACTATCTGATTCTTTTGCTGAAGAATTTAATTTGGGTGCAGAGGAGATTAAAACCAATTTATATAAAAAGTCAAACCCAAACACCTATTTGGCAACTTTTGCCAAATTTGTGATTGTCAATAAAAATGAGCCTTACATACAAGCGCTTATCAAAAAAGGACTTGGTTTATTTATTGAAAATCAAATTACTCAGTTCGATAACGCCAAAGAATTGCCTATTCATTTTATTGGGTCAATATCCTACTTTTTGAAGGAAGAGCTTGAAGCAAAGCTGATTTCCTATGGATTTACACTGGGTAAGATTCTCAAAAAGCCAATCGAGGGGCTTGTTTCCTATCACCAGTCCACCGATTAGCGGATCGCAATCACTGAAATTTCTACTCGAACATTTTTGGGTAGAGCTGCGACTTGAACCGTTTCTCTTGCAGGAGCAACTTTGTGATCGAAGTAACTTCCATAAACCTCATTTACTGTAGCGAAATCTCCCATGTCATACAAGAAGATGGTCGTCTTTACCACGTCAGCAAAGTCCATCTCTGCTGCTTTGAGTACTTCTGATAGGTTTTTCATTACTTGAGTAGTTTCCGTCTCAATGTCCCGATTGACCAACTCCATTGTTTTGGGGTCAAGCGCAATTTGTCCACTGGCGAAAAGGGTATTATCAACCAAAATGGCCTGGTTATAAGGCCCTATCGGAGCAGGAGCTTTAGGGGTTTGAATGATTGTTTTCATATCTATAAATTAAAGTCTTTTATCTGGTTCTCGACGTTTATCGTATTTTAAATCACTTAAGAATCCACTGCGTATACCAATGAAAAAGAACCATGACTGTCTGGTTCCAAATGGTGTCCAAGCCAAGTTCATAACCCAACTGTCTAAGTCTCTTTCAATTCGAAAATTAGTATAGGTTATCCCTTTATTTTTAAAATCATAGCCAGTCGATACACCCACGTCCCATTTGGGCGTTAGACCCACCGATCCAGAGACCATCAGAGAGTTGTTAGAAATGTCTCGATTTTGCTTTGCATTTGAATAGGTCAAACTATGTCGAACATTGAGTTTCCAAGGGATTTTTGTACGATAAAATGCGCTGTCTTCTTCTTCTTCTTCTTCTTGCTCCTCTTCATCTTGGTCTTGCGTGCTACTTTGTTCCGCTGTGAATCGTCGATCACTAAAATCCTGACTCCCGCCAAATAATTCGTTATCGTCAGATGAATTTCTTTGTGATGACGAATCATCATTTGACTTGGATGAGCTTGAAAAGTTGTACCCCCAGTTCATGTTGGCACTGGTCATTCGAAAGAGTCCCCCACCATTATTGACATGTAAGGTATTGATTCTTCTTCCGCTTTCATCAAGAGCATATGGGTCAAAAGTGGCTCCTAAATTAATATTAAGCTTGTTGTCAAGTAGTGGAACTACAGTTGACATCCGAACGGGGCTCCATCGCAGTGAATCTGCTTCAAAATTATAGCTTGTAGAAAAGTTGAGATTGTTTAGAATTTTGATTTTTTTGGGTTCTGTAGCTAACGAATCCTTATCCCTGACCTTGGCTTCGACTGAATTTCGCAATGCAAAGCTCATCGATTTGGATTTATTCCTCCCCGGTTGTCCATACATGCTTCCCTCGAACCGGGTGTAGTCTCTTGTATTGCCATCTGCATCTATGATATATTCGTCGTAGTATTTTTCAAAACTGGGAGATTCGCTATAGCTTACATTTGCATTTACAACATGACGAATGGATTGAATTTTTGCATCTTCTTTAAAATTAAAAATCCCATATAAAGTTGTGCTCATACTCGCATTGTAATTGTATTTACTAAAACGATCAAAACCCCGAATTGTATCTTGTTCGGCAACGGTTTCAAGTGTGGGATCGTAATTATTTTTTTGAATGGTTTCTAACACCCATGTATCTTCGTAATTTCCACCAACTGAAAAGTTAAAATGCTTGGCGACTTTAAATGAGGTGCTCAATGGGATTTGATGTTTAAACCCAGATTTTGCATCGTCAAACATTCGAGAGGTCAAGAAGTCCTCATCCATCAATTGCAAGCGATTCTCACCTCTTACACTATATTGAAAGTTGATATTTTGTATGATTCCTTTTTTTATTCCATTGCGTTTCGCAAAAGGGTAAATCCGCTCCATATTTGCTTGAAAGGTTGGGAGCGTCATATTTATCATTTGTGTTCTTGTGTTTTGGCTGTGTGAGGCAGAAAGTGAGAGATTAACCGAGGGATATTTTGGAAAAGTCCTTGAATAAGAAACAGAGGAAGACAAGGTGTTGTTCAAAAAATTCCCAGTATTGATTTGATTTAACGACTCTCTAAAATAGGTGCTGCTACCAAGATTTACAGAAGCCGAAAATCGACTGTTTGGATTGGATTTGGCATCTTTGCTATGAGACCAACGAAAGTTGTAAATATTACTTTTACTATAGTCTGGAAATCCCCTTTCACCGCTGATTAGATTTTCAAAACGAATCGCAAGGTTTCCTCTAAATTTATATTTCACATTGTAATTAGACTCAACGCGAAAGCCATAACTGCCATTTGTATAATAATCACCCAAAAGTGCAATGTCAAAATAATCACTCGCAGCGATATAGTACCCACCATTCTGCATGAAATAACCACGTCTAAAGTTTTCTCCTATGGTTGGAAAAATAATTCCGCTTTCTCGGTCTTGAGTCATGGGAAAATATGCAAAAGGCAAGTAAACAGGGGTGGGCACATCGGCGATATAGAGCTGATTTCCACTAGCAATAATTTTCTTTTTTGGTACAAATTTCCCCTTTCGGATACGCACAAAATAATCGGGGTTTTCTACATCTTCAGAGGTTGTGATTCGTGCATTTTTGATATAGTAAACAGAGTCGTTTTCTTTTTTTGTTGTCTCTGCCAAAACATTCATGCCTTGCTGCTCACTTCTAGAATTCCATATGACGGCTTTTTTGTTGTTAAAATTAAATTTTAACGAGTCGGGAAAAACCTCATCGCCGCCCTGTTTAAAGGAGGGAAATTGAACATATTGACCCGTCGTATCAACAATGGGTCTTGCAAAAACAATATTCGTGTTGTAATCCAAATCGATTTGACCTGCTTTCAGTTCGACATCCTGATAATACAGTTCAGCTTGATCGTAAAGCGTCATGGTTTTTTTTGCTCGGTTGATCGTAATTGTCCCTACAGCATTTCGCTTGATTTGGTCAAGGAGCATGGCTTTATTTATAGGGATACTATCATTGATTGGGAGGGAATCTGTTTCTACCGAATCGGCAATTTGATCTTGCCCAATCCCCCAGAAAAATGCCAATAAGATGACCAGCAAAGTCGAAAAGAGCTGAAATGAATGAATATGTATTACTTTTGTCAAAAGCCCCTTTTTGTAGAATTCAAAAATACGACTATTTTTTTGGGAACTGTTCGCCATCTTGTTCTTGTTTCTATCGTCTTTGCTCTCCCTTTGGCGACTTTGTTTTCGCAAAAATCTCAAGACAAGGATATGTTCACAGTAGTTCTTGATGCTGGCCATGGTGGAAAAGACTCTGGAAACCGTGGAAATCAGTATTATGAAAAACATATCGTCTTAAATGTCACACTCAAAATCGGTGCCATTCTCAAAAAAAATCATGACATCAACATTATCTATACTAGAAAGAGTGATGTCTTTATCCCGCTAAATAAACGAGCAGATGTTGCCAATTCAGCAAAAGCAGATTTGTTTGTCTCTATTCATTGTGATGCGCACACTTCTAACGCTTATGGAGCAGGTACTTTTGTCTTGGGTCTTCACGAGAATGATCGAAATTTTAGAATTTCACAAAAGGAAAATTCCGTTATTTTTCTGGAGGAAGACTACGAAAAGAATTATGATGGATTTGATCCCAATAATCCAGAGTCTGTGATTAGTTTGGTATTGATGCAAGAAACTTATTTGGACCAAAGTATTCAAGCTGCCAATACCATTCAACAGAGTTTTGTGAGAAACCTGAAACGAAAAAATCGAACGGTAAAGCAAGCAGGATTTTTAGTTTTGAGAAACACCTATATGCCTAGTGTTTTGGTTGAGCTTGGCTTTTTGACAAACAAAATTGAAGGTGCATACCTCAACTCTAAAAAGGGGCAAAATGAAATGAGTGAGGCCATTGCAAAGGCAATCGTATCTTACAAGAACCTTCTCCAATCCGATTTACAGGAAGATGTCGTTTTTGAAGATTCAAGCACAAACACGGAAGAAAACAGTTTCGGATCAGAGTACACGTTTCGTGTACAAATTTCTGCTAGTAAAACAATGTTAGAACCAAAATCATATAATTTCAAGGGGTTGTCTCCCATCAAACGCATCAAGTCGGGGAGTCTATACAAATATTTTTTAGGCAATGCCACCTCATATGAAAAAGCAAAAGAAATGCAACAACGCGCAATTGAAAAAGGATACAGTGGTAGTTTTGTTGTTGCATTTCTGGGTGAGGAGATTGTTCCTCTTAACAATGCGTTGAAAAGAAATTAACCCCTTATTTTGTACCCCAAATTATATGCGTATTTTTATCGCTTAACGATACTAGCGTGAATTTGTCAAAAGAAATCAAAACCGCAATCTTCGCCTTATCTGGATTTGGCTTATTTTTCATCGGATTTAATTACCTGAAATCGAATGATGTTTTTGTGCGGGACAATATCTTTTATGCAGTCTATGACAACGCCGAGGGTCTTATGGTGGGAACTCCTGTGACCATTCAAGGATTCCAGGTCGGAACGGTCGATCAAGTTTCTTTACTTCCTGGGAACAAAGACATTGTCGTTCGTTTTCGGGTTGAAAAAGAATATGGATTTTCGAAAAATAGTATAGCGAAAATTTATGAAGCAGGACTTCTTGGCGGAAAGTCATTGGCTGTTGCCCCACAATTTGATGGTGCTGATCTTGCACAATCAGGAGATACTTTGCAAAGTGCAATTGCTCCTGGATTGTCGGAGCTGGTCAACGATAAATTGACTCCACTACAAGAAAAAATAGAGAGTATGATCACGCATGCTGACTCTGTTTTGATTGCCTTTAACACGGTTTTAGATCCCAATACGCAACTGCAATTGAAATCTTCTATTGAAAATCTCAATGCTTCGATTTCCAATTTTCGTTCGATTGGCGAAACCATAAACAACTCGCTATCTGAAAATGGTCAATTACTCCAAACCTTCGATAACCTTGCTGATTTATCGGCCGATTTGTCTGTTGTATCTTCTTCACTGAAAGAAGCCAAACTTGATGACACTTTTGAAGATTTAGGATCTGCAGTGGGCAACTTATCTCAAATTCTCGATCGCATGGAAGAAGGGGAGGGCTCATTGGGTAAACTCATCACCAAAGATGATCTTCATCTGTCGCTTGAGCAAACCAACTCGCAAATCCAACTACTTCTTGAAGATATGCGGCTGAATCCCAAACGTTATGTCCACTTTTCGTTGTTTGGTAAAAAGCAAGTCAAATACAAACCCTCCGATTCACAAAATGAATAAACGCCGGTGTATCTAAGCAGTATTCTTTTTGCAGTTGTTTTTTTTGTAGCTATTGGTGTGTTTACCAGAAATATCCGTCGGATTATTCGAAATATCAATCTCGGTCGAAAAACAAATCGTTCTGATCAAAAGTCAAAACGCTTGAAGCATATGACTCGAGTGGCTCTAGGTCAATCCAAGATGGTAGTACGACCGATAGCGGGACTTTTGCATATCATTGTTTACGTTGGTTTTATTGTAATTAATATTGAATTAATTGAAATTGTTCTGGATGGTTTTTTGGGAACTCACCGCGTTTTATCTCCTTATCTGGGTAGCTTCTATAATGTATTGATCGCCACTTTTGAAATTTTTGCCTTGTTGGTGATCTTGTCAGTCTCAGTTTTTTGGTTGAGAAGAAATGCCATGAATATTCGCCGATTTTGGAAACCTGAAATGAAAGGATGGCCCAAAAAAGATGCAGATTATATTCTTTATATCGAGCTTGTGTTGATGTTTTTGTTTTTAACTATGAATGCTTCTGACTATTGGTTACAACAACATCCTGAAGGACAATCTTATTACACACAAGCTGGCAGTTTTCCAATCAGTAGCTGGATTACCCCACTATTTGATGGCATATCCTATACCACAGTTGTTTCCATTGAGCGTACAACATGGTGGCTTCATATCCTTGGGATTTTAGCATTTTTAAATTATCTGTACTACTCCAAGCATTTGCATATCCTACTTGCTTTTCCCAATACGTTTTATGCCAACCTCAATCCATTGGGTAGGTTCTCGCATTCCGATGCAGTGGCTAACGAGGTAAAGTTGATGATGGATCCAAGTGGTGATCCATATGCTTCAATTCCTGTTGAAAATGAGCAGCAGAGTTTTGGTGCTGCTGATGTGAAAGATTTAAATTGGGTGCAGTTGATGAATGCCTACAGTTGTACGGAATGTGGTCGTTGTACTGATGT
>JAKMFI010000091.1 GCA_022425505.1 Flavobacteriaceae bacterium
GCAAATATACAACGCAATTCCTAATTCCAAAATATTTTTTACAGATTATCGAAAATTAAACGAAATACCTGCTGTTAAGGTGTTGTACTCTTGAATTGTATAGTTGGCAAAAATCTTTAAAAACAACAGATTGAGTCGTGCGCCAACGATTCCCATCACACCAGAGGCCTCTGAGGCGATGCTGATGGGATCTTCAAGGACTCTGGAAATGGTTGGTAAATCCGCAATTTCATAATCGATACTATAATCTCCACTCACATCAAATTGAGAGTCTCCAGCGTTATAACCCAATCCCGCAAACGCACTGACGACAGGTAAGTCAATAGAAGCGAGTGCTTGTACAGTAAATGTATCTGCCTCAAAAGTCATTTTCCGGTTGGAACTATTCCCACCAAAATCAGAGTCTGACAAATCATACTCAAAGCTCGCTTTGGATATCGCAGCCAATACAGACACATTGAGAGGAAGCTTATCCAAAGGCCCAAAGTACTGCATGATGTTGTGTTTTAATCCAAAGCCCGTTAAACTAAATTTGCTGCCTTGCATTTCTATTGTGGGAATAAACCGAATCAATAAATCCGTATCGAAAACCACCCCTACACTAGCTTGAACAATCGGAGCAGGAACCGTTCCCAAAGGCAGTTCATCTTTTAAGCCGCCCGGAAAAGAGAGTGTCCCATCATATTCAACTTCACTTCCAAGAACGCTTTCGCTAAATGAAAAATTTAACTCTTGGTCTCCCGCTTCACCAAAAACAGTTGGCAATGACCCAGAGGGTACGCTCAAGGAGGTAAGTCCTGTTGGCGTAAATACTTTATCTGCAGATGGCACAAAAGGAGCAGCGCCACCGATGGTCAAGCCAAAGCCCAACTTTTTATGGGTTTTCGCACTTGTTGCCCAACCAGAATTTAAGGCATACGTTAAGGTTTTACCCAATGGAGCAGTATAGCCCTCAGCTAAAATACGGGCATCTTCAGTTGAAGTCAATAAGATATTTTCAATGCCATCAAATAACTGGGCATTTGTACTTGTAATACTCAATAGCAGTGTGAAAATTGATAAAATTAAATTTTTCATGGTTTTAGATTTTGTTCAAAATTAAAAAATTAAAGATAAAGATGTATTCAACACACGGAATAAATCGATTATTAACAATTCAATCAGATGGATAAAAACTATCTACAAATTCGCATCTTGAATTGAGTTTATTTTTTATTTTTATGCGACTTAAAATGGATGTTATGCATATCGCGATTGCAGGAAATATTGGAGCTGGGAAAACAACATTGACAGAACTATTGGCAAAACATTACCGTTGGGAACCGCAATTTGAGGACGTTGTCCAAAACCCCTATCTCGATGATTTTTATGCCGAAATGGAGCGCTGGTCTTTTAACCTTCAAGTTTATTTTTTGAACAGTCGTTTCCGCCAAATCCTAGAAATCCATAACAGTAAAAACACAGTCTTACAGGATCGCACAATTTATGAGGATGCTCATATTTTTGCACCCAACCTCCATGCTATGGGACTGATGACTCATCGCGATTTTGAAAATTACAGTTCTTTGTTTCAGTTGATGGAATCTTTGGTAAAAGGGCCAGATTTACTCATTTATCTTCGAAGTTCAATTCCAAACCTTGTCAATCAAATTCACAAACGTGGGCGTGTTTATGAAAACTCCATCAGCATCGAGTACCTCAGTCGATTGAACGAACGCTATGAAGCATGGATTCATGACTATGATAAAAAGAACCTCATTATCCTTGAGGTTGACGATCTCAATTTTGTAGATAAACTTGAGGACTTACAAAAAGTAGTTCAAGTTATTGACGACAAGCTTGGGGAAATGAAAATGGACGCCAAATAGACGTCCATTTATATAAGATCAACTAGATTATTACTTCCTTCTTACTCTTTTTCTAGCCCTTTGATTTCATTCAGTGTAGAGTCGATCATTTCTTGACTACCAACAATCTCTTGAACGGTTTCGGAAGTTTCACCATTTTTAGTCGTGATTGTGGTAATCGTGGCTATGGTTTCGCCCTCTATCGAGTTGGTGACTTCCACACGAATTTCTTTTTGTTGTTCTTCAACCTGGGGTGTTTGTGCGCCATGACCATCTCCAAGAATGGGCGCAATGACTAAACCAACCAAGCAAGTCAGTTTGATCAAGATGTTCATCGATGGTCCAGATGTATCTTTAAATGGATCCCCAACTGTATCACCTGTTACGGCAGCTTTGTGCGCGTCAGAACCTTTTTTCTCCACTTTTCCATTGATTTCAACACCTGCTTCAAATGATTTTTTGGCGTTGTCCCATGCACCACCTGCATTGTTTTGGAAAATCGCCCACAGTACGCCTGAAACGGCTACTCCTGCCATATAACTTCCCAGAGCTTCAGGCCCCATGAACAAACCGATAATGACTGGAGTTGCAATCGTGATTAAGCCCGGAAGTAACATTTCTTTTAGCGCAGCTTTGGTTGATATCTCAACACATTTGGCATAGTCAGGAGTTGCTTTCCCCTCCAATATTCCAGGGATTTCTTTAAACTGACGGCGAACTTCTTGTACCATTTCCATGGCGGCTTTCCCAACCGATTGCATCGCAAGGGCAGAGAAAACAACAGGGATCATTCCCCCGATAAACAATGCGGCTAAAACGTCTGCCTTAAAAATATTGATTCCGTCGATTCCCGTAAATGTTACATAAGCGGCAAACAATGCAAGTGCAGTAAGTGCTGCAGAAGCAATCGCAAATCCTTTTCCAATGGCTGCTGTTGTGTTTCCGACTGAGTCAAGAATATCGGTGCGTTCACGAACCTCACTAGGCAATTCACTCATTTCAGCCACGCCACCTGCATTGTCGGCAATTGGGCCAAAAGCGTCAATGGCCAACTGCATGGCTGTCGTTGCCATCATAGCAGAAGCAGCTATTGCAACCCCATAGAAACCAGCAAGAGTATATGAGCCCCAAATGGCAGCAGCAAAGAGTAGAACAGAAGATGCCGTTGAAATCATTCCCACAGAAAGGCCTGCAATAATATTGGTTGCTGCACCAGTTGATGAGTTTTGCACGATGCTCATCACTGGTTTTTTACCAATCGCCGTATAATATTCGGTAAAGAGAGAAATTAAATAGCCCACTCCCAATCCAACGATCGTCGCATAAAATACATTTGTCGCTGCAACATCACGGGATGCTTCCCCAAAAAACTTCATACCACTAATCGTTTCTGGCAAGAGGTAATCGATCAAAAACCATGAGGCGATTAGCGTAAGTAATATTGAAAAAATATTCCCTGTGTTCAGTGCGCGTTGCACCTCAGCTTCTTTGGCTGAGTTGTCTTTGATTCGAACAAACAGAGTCCCTGCAATTGATGCAATAATCCCAACTCCTGCTAATACCAAAGGAAGAAGAATCGGGCCCATCCCTTGGAAAGTGTCAAGCGTTTGTCCAGCTTCAGACATGTCCTTAATAATGTAGTTCCCCAATACCATAGAGGCGAGTACAGTTGCGACATAACTGCCAAACAAATCAGCACCCATACCAGCCACATCTCCGACATTGTCACCGACGTTATCGGCAATGGTCGCAGGGTTACGAGGATCGTCTTCGGGAATACCAGCTTCCACTTTTCCAACTAGGTCAGCACCCACATCCGCTGCTTTAGTGTAGATTCCACCACCCACACGAGCAAACAGTGCGATTGACTCTGCACCGAGTGAAAATCCTGCTAGGGATTCTAGAACAATGGTCATGTTTGTATAAAAATCAGAACCGTCGATAAACTGTCCTACCAAAAACAAAAACCAAAGTGCAAGACCAAAAACGGCTAAGCCAGCTACCCCCAGACCCATGACTGTACCTCCACCAAAGGACACTTTCAGCGCTTTTGGCAAACTTGTTTTTGCGGCTTCAGCTGTGCGGGCATTGGCTTCGGTAGCAATTCGCATTCCAATGTTTCCTGCCAAAGCAGAAAAAATCGCTCCAACGACAAATGCTGGCACAATCAACCAGCTTGTCGTTTCAACCATAGTCGATATGCCATAAAGTGCTCCTGAGGCAATAATCACAAAAATCAATAACAAACGATATTCTGCGTTTAAAAATGCGAGCGCACCTTCTTTAATACTCTTCGAAATAGACTGCATTTTGTCTGTGCCTGCTGGTTGTCTTCGGACCCAAACAGATTGGATATACATGACAATAAGTCCTACAATTGCTAATAGAATAGGGGTGTATTGAATAAAATTTTCCATATTGGTTTTCAGTTGGAATTGAATTAAAGCATCACCTTTTTGACTGCACGAATCACATCATCCCGATTGGGTAGCCATTCGGCTAATAAGACGGGAGAGTACGGCGCAGGTGTATCTGCTGTGTTGATTTTAATAATTGGCGCATCGAGGTAATCAAAGATTTGGCTTTGTACTTGATATGTGATTTCAGTGGAAATATTGCCAAAAGGCCAAGACTCCTCAAGGATTACCAATCGATTTGTTTTCTTTACAGATTCAAGGACGGTATTGATGTCAAGTGGGCGGATTGTACGCAGGTCAATCAACTCAACCGAAATGTTTTCTTTTTCGAGCATTTCCGCAGCAGCAGTGGCTTCTTTAAAAATTTTACCAAAAGAAACGAGCGTGACGTCTGTTCCTGTTCGTGTGATGTCTGCAACACCAATGGGAAGTACATATTCTCCGTCAGGAACTTCTCCTTTATCACCATACATTTGTTCGGATTCCATAAAAATTACTGGATCGTCATCACGAATAGCAGCTTTGAGTAAGCCTTTGGCATCATAGGGATTAGACGGTACAATTACTTTCAGGCCAGGGCAATTTGCGTACCAACTCTCAAATGCTTGAGAGTGTGTCGCTGCAAGTTGTCCCGCAGAAGCAGTTGGTCCTCGGAAAACAATGGGACAAGGAAACTGACCTCCTGACATCTGACGAATTTTTGCTGCGTTATTGATAATTTGATCAATCCCAACTAAAGCAAAATTAAAGGTCATAAACTCGATAATCGGACGATTCCCCGTCATGGTCGAACCAACCCCTATTCCAGCAAAACCAAGTTCGGAAATCGGTGTGTCAATCACACGCTTTTCACCAAACTCATCTAACATGCCTTTGGAAGCTTTGTAAGCACCGTTGTATTCGGCTACCTCCTCACCCATCAGATATATGTTTTCGTCACGACGCATTTCTTCTGACATCGCTTCACATATTGCTTCTCTGAACTGGATTGTTCTCATGCTTTTTTTTGACTGCGCAAAAATAGCAATATTTATAAGAATGAACCAACTTATTTTAACATGAATAAATTATTATGCACGCATAATAATTTGAATTATTTTTCTATCTTTGTTTTATATCTGTAAATCATGAAAATCTTAATCTGCATCAGTTGTGTACCAGATACAACATCAAAAATTAATTTTAAAGACAACAATACCGTCTTTGACGAGCAGGGTGTTCAGTTTGTGATTAATCCAAATGATGAATTTGGACTGACTCGCGCCATTTGGTTTAAAGAAAAGGTTGGAGCCACTGTTGATGTTTTGCATGTGGGCGAATCTAGTGCCGATCCTACCCTTAGAAAAGCACTTGCCATTGGCGCCGACAAAGCCATTCGAATCGATACGCCTGCTACAGATGCTTTTGTCGTTGCCGATCAAATTTCAAACTATATCCAGGCAAACCCTTATGACTTGATCATCGCTGGGCGAGAATCTATCGATTACAATGGTTCTATGGTTCCAGGCATGATTGCAGCCAAGTGTGATTTGGCTTTTGTCAATACTTGTGTCAAACTAGAAATCGATGGTTCAACTGCTTCTGCCACTCGAGAAATGGATGGAGGTATGGAGGTTCTCCGTGTTGAACTCCCGCTGATCATTGGGAGTCAAAAAGGACTTGTAGAGGAAACCGACCTCCGCATTCCGAACATGAGAGGAATCATGCAAGCAAGGCAAAAACCTCTTGCGGTTGTTCCTGCCACAGAATCATCACCCAAAACAGCGATAAGCAGTTTTGAAAAACCAGCCCCAAAAGCAGCGGTCAAACTGATCTCTGCCGACGACATCGACCAACTCATCGACCTATTACAAAACGAAGCTAAAGTATTATAAACCATGTCTATTCTTCTATTTGCCGAATCCCAACAAGGGAAGCTCAAAAAGGGTTCTGCAGAACTCTGTTCTTATGGATTTGCTCTTGCCCAACAACAAAATACTTCTCTCACCATTGTCACAATCAATTGTGAAAATGTTGATCAACTCACCCAATATGGTGCATCAAAATTGATCAACCTCAATGTAAATGTCGACTATTTTGAGGCTCACGCATATGCTTCTGCATTGGCTGAAATTGCCATGGTCGAACAGGCAAATATTATCGTGATCAGTAGTAGTGCTGACGCCAAGTACATGGGTGGTGTTTTGGCTGGCAAACTGCAAGCTGGCTATGTTACCAATGTCGTAGAATTGCCAAGTACCAGCGAGCCCTTAACGGTAAAACACGCTGTGTTTAGCAACAAAGCATTTGCCTATACAGTACTTGAGGGAAAAGTGAATATTATCGGTTTGGCCAACAATGTTCATGAGGAAACGACTCATAGCAAATCGACTGATGTACACCAGCAAGATGCACATATGGATATCAAATGCACACAATCGAGTATCGAACAAATCCAGGGAAAGGCAACCATAGCCGATGCCGATGTCGTTGTTTCTGGTGGACGTGGGCTAAAAGGACCTGAAAACTGGGGTCTGATTGAAGATCTTGCCGATGTGCTAGGCGCTGCAACTGCCTGTTCAAAACCCGTTTCTGATATGGGTTGGCGTCCACATAGTGAGCACGTTGGGCAAACTGGAAAACCCGTGGCAACTAACCTGTATATTGCTGTTGGGATTTCGGGTGCCATTCAGCATTTAGCAGGTGTGAATGCATCCAAAGTAAAAGTGGTAATTAACACAGATCCAGAAGCTCCTTTTTTCAAGGCAGCCGATTATGGAATTGTGGGTGATGCCTTTGAAGTGC
Source organism: Flavobacteriaceae bacterium (assembly GCA_022425505.1). Classification (GTDB taxonomy): domain Bacteria; phylum Bacteroidota; class Bacteroidia; order Flavobacteriales; family Flavobacteriaceae; genus UBA724. The sequence goes on from JAKMFI010000091.1 coordinate 7,049, forward strand.
TACCAAAATTGACAGAAAAACTAAAAGCCAGAACCTAGACGAGGTTTAATCGCCTTTTTTCCATAAATTCGTTAAAATTGTTATTCAATTTATAATGAGTTTAGTCAAACTTTTGGTCAACAGAATATCCTATAGTCAAAACCAAAGTGGCGCCTATGCGCTAATCCTTGACGAAGTGGATGGTGTGCGCAAACTTCCCGTCATTATCGGTGAGTTTGAAGCCCAATCTATTGCTGTAGCACTAGACGACGACATCCAACTTCAACGCCCATTTACACACGATTTGTTTCGCAATTTTTCTGCGCGATTTGAAATTCGTATTAAACGTGTCATCATCCAAAAACTTGTTGACGGCGTGTTCTATTCTAGCTTAATTTGTGAACGTGATCAGATTGAAGAAATCATCGATTCTCGTACTTCCGATGCCATCTCACTAGCTTTGCGTTTTCATGCGCCTATTTTTGCCCACGAAAATGTTCTTGAAAAAGCAGCAGTCGTTATCGACGATGAAAGCTTAGGCAAACAAACGACAAACGAAACAAAAGAAACGGACGATATTCAACAATTAAGCGTAGATGAACTGCAAGCACGTATTCAGAAAGCTCTCAAAAGAGAGGAATATGAGCTCGCTGTTAAACTGCGTGACGAAATCGCCAAGCGTGAATCTGACTCTTAAAACTATCCTTTGATATTAGCAAGCATTCAAACTGAAATTATTCCCAACACTGGATTGGGACTACAAAGTGTTTTACGTGGCCTTCTCGGCCTTTTCGTTCTATTGGCTATCGCCATTGCTTGTAGTGCAGACCGAAAAAATATTGCGTGGAAAACTGTTGGAATCGGGTTATTGATTCAATTAATGCTCGCAATTGGCATTTTGCGAGTTGGATGGATTCAAAGTATTTTCGAAGCCATGGGTAAGCTCTTTGTCAGCATACTCGATTTTACCAATGCCGGAAGTATTTTCCTCTTTGGAGATTTGATGAACGCCGACTCGTATGGCTTTATTTTCGTTTTTCAGATTTTGCCCACTATTGTCTTTTTTGCTGCCTTGACTTCCCTTCTCTTCTACTTGGGAGTGATTCAGGTTGTCGTTAAATTCCTTGCACTTGCCCTGACAAAAGTTCTCAAAATTTCTGGAGCCGAAAGCCTGTCTGTTATCGGGAATATCTTCCTAGGTCAAACCGAAGCGCCCCTGATGATTAAGGCCTATTTAGAGCGAATGAACAAGTCTGAAGTCTTACTGGTTATGATTGGTGGAATGGCAACTGTAGCTGGGGGCGTCCTTGCCGCATACATTGGTTTTTTGGGAGGGAATGATCCCGTGATGCGTTTAGAGTTTGCCAAACACTTGTTGGCTGCCTCTGTCATGGCTGCGCCAGGTGCAATCGTGATTGCTAAAATTCTATACCCGCAAACCGAACCGATAAACAACGAAGTCAGCGTATCACTTGATAATATTGGATCCAACGCCCTAGATGCGATTTCCAATGGAACTGTAGAAGGAATCAAACTCGCCGCAACGATTGGTGGTATGTTACTCGTTTTTGTAGCGTTGATTGCCATGTGTAATGGAATATTGGGTTGGATTGGTGATTGGACGACTCTCAATGATTGGTTTGCTGCCAATACAATCTATGAAGGCTTTTCTTTAGAAGCCATACTCGGACTCATTTTTGCACCATTAATGTGGATCATGGGAGTTCCTACCCCAGACATTATGCCGATGGGACAGCTACTCGGCATTAAGCTTGCCGCGAGCGAATTTGTTGGGTATATCCAACTTGCCGAACTCAAAGACCCTGTCAGTATGATTCATCTACAATATCAAAAATCGATTATCATGGCGACCTATATGCTCTGTGGATTTGCCAACTTTGCATCGATCGGAATCCAAATTGGCGGGATTGGCTCTCTCGCACCAGGTCAGCGCAAAGTGCTTTCTCGGTTTGGTGTTCGTGCGCTTATCGGTGGAACCTTGGCCTCATTGATCTCCGCAGTAATTGCTGGAGCCATCATTGGCTAATTCGGTGGATAACCCTGTGAAAAAAAGTAAATTGCAGATGAGAATCTGTCACAAAAGCACACTATTTTTATCAAAACTTTTGGGATGAAACAATACTTAGATTTGGTTCGCCATGTTCTTGATCATGGCGTCGAAAAGTCAGACCGGACAGGAACGGGGACAAAAAGTGTTTTTGGCTATCAAATGCGATTTGACCTCAGTGAGGGCTTTCCCATGGTAACCACAAAAAAACTCCATCTCAAATCGATTATTTATGAACTTCTTTGGTTCCTCAAAGGCGACACCAATATTGGTTATCTCAATGAAAATGGCGTTCGAATCTGGAACGAATGGGCCGATGAAAATGGAGATTTGGGCCCTGTATATGGACACCAGTGGCGCAATTGGAACAGTGAAAATATTGACCAAGTTAAAGACATTATCCAAACCCTTAAACACAACCCAGATAGTCGAAGAATGCTCGTATCGGCATGGAATCCCAGTGTGATGCCTGAACCTTCCAAACCCTTTGCGGAAAATGTAGCCAACGGAAAAGCTGCTTTACCGCCTTGTCATGCCTTTTTCCAATTTTATGTTGCAGATGGCAAGCTTTCCTGTCAGCTCTACCAGCGGAGTGCAGATATTTTTTTAGGTGTCCCCTTCAATATCGCATCTTACGCACTGTTTACCCATATGATGGCACAGGCGTGTGGTTATCAACCGGGAGACTTCATTCACACTTTTGGGGACGCCCACATATACACAAATCACATGGAACAAATCGAGTTGCAACTCAGTCGGGAACCAAAGACACTTCCTACTCTCAAAATCAATCCAAATAAAACGGATATTTTTGAATTTGCGTTCTCCGATTTTACCATCGAAAGCTATGACCCTCATCCACATATTAAGGGGGCCGTAGCTGTTTAATCTTAGGTTGTAAAGCCCTATGTTTGCACTAGAAACAACTGTATGATTTTTCGACGAAAAAACAAGACTACCATAGATGATCGCCAAATTGATCTGGTCGATTATGCGCGTGCTCGTATTCGTCAGAAAAAGCGATTGTACTTTCACTTTGTCACTTTTTTATTTGCTTCTCTTGTTATGGTCATTCTCAATATCGGGCTTGGCTATGGTACTCAGATTGAGCCATTCGGTTTCCCATGGGTATTGAGTGCAGCATTGCTTTGGGCTGTTTTTTTGCTTTTACATGTTTTTCAGGTCTATGTAACCAGACGATTTATGAATCCTGCGTGGGAAAAAGAGCAAATCAAAACCCTCGTCGGCTTACAAGGGGAGCGTATCGAAAAAATCAAGCGTAAACTCGATAGGGAAGCAAGTCTTCAAGCTGATGCTGAATGGCATAAAGAGGAAAACGAAAAACCCAAACAGCGAATCACAATCATTGCAGCTGCAGCATCAAATCATGCCCTTGGAAAAGACAATAAACTCATCTGGCACCTCTCCAAGGATTTGCAGCACTTTAAAACATTGACCAATGGCCACGCGGTCATCATGGGACGAAAGACTTTTGAGTCTATGCCGAGAGCATTGCCGAACCGAACCAACATCGTGATCACTCGACAATCAGACTATCAAGCAGAAAATATAACAGTGACTTCTTCACTATCCGAAGCGCTTACCATTGCCAAAGACGACCCGCGACCTTTTATTATCGGAGGGGGTGAAATCTATAAAGAGGCGATGAGTATTGCGGATGAAATCGAACTCACACGAGTGCATGCTGACTTTGAGGCAGATACCTTTTTTCCTGAAATCAATTCCCACCAGTGGAAAGAGGTTTGGCGAGAGGAGCATGCTGCAGACGAAAAACACGTACACACTTTTACTTTTTTACGGTATCAAAAAATATAATATGAATGCTTTTGTATTTCCTGGACAAGGATCTCAGTTTCTAGGGATGGGCAAAGACCTTGCAGATCAACATCAACAAGCTGGCGATTTGTTTGCGCAAGCCAATGATATTTTAGGGTTTTCTCTTACTGACATCATGTTTAGTGGCAGCGCGGAAGACCTGCGCCAAACTCGTGTGACCCAACCTGCTATTTTTGTTCATTCCATGGCGGTTCGAACCGTATTGGGAGATGGCTTTTCGCCACAAATGGTGGCTGGTCACTCTCTTGGCGAATTTTCAGCACTGACTGCCATTGGCGCTTTGACTTTTGCCGATGGCTTACGACTTGTTGCGCAACGAGCTCAGGCCATGCAAGACGCTTGCAACCAAAGTCAAGGAACTATGGCTGCCGTTCTCGCCCTTGCTGATGAGGTTGTGGAAGACGTTAGTGCAAATACCCAGGGTATCGTTGTAGCAGCCAACTACAATTGCCCTGGGCAATTGGTAATTTCAGGAGAAGTACCCGCTGTAGAAGCGGCTTGCGAACAACTCAAAGAAAAAGGAGCCAAACGCGCATTACTCCTCCCTGTTGGGGGTGCTTTTCATTCTCCGCTTATGGAACCCGCACGCGAACAGCTAGCAGATGCTATACGTGAAACTTCATTTGCCAAGCCCAGTTGCCCAATCTATCAAAACGTAACGGCGCAACCAACGCAAGACACCGAAGTCATCAAAGAAAATCTCATCGCTCAGCTCACTGGTCCAGTCAGATGGACACAAACCATCCGAGCAATGCGTGATGAGGGAGCAACTCATTTTGTAGAATGTGGCCCAGGAAAAGTGCTGCAAGGCCTTGTCCGCAAGATTGATAGTGAAGCCCAAGTTCAAGCTGCCCTTGGCTAAAGAAATGGGCTAATCATACCATTGCACTTTTTCACGCCAATCGCCGGGTTCTCTTGTAGGCATTGACCCTTCGAAAGCACCCAAATAAAACAGTCCTAAGCAGGTCTCTCCTTCTTCCATCGAGATAAAATCTCCGATTTGATCAACGTATGCTGGCGTACTCCAATACCCTCCAAGACCCATCTCTGTTGCAGATAACCATAAATTTTGTACAGCCATGGCAGTGGCTGCGATTTCCTCCCATTCAGGTACACTTCCATTTTCATCTCGCTTCATGCATATCAAAACAACTGCATCTGACAATTTAATTTTGTCCGCGATAGCTTGGCTTTTCCGTTTTGAAAACTTCGGTGTGGTCTTCGTATAAGCATCCGCCAAAAACCTTCCCAAGCCCGTTTTATTTTCCCCTCGAAATACTTTAAATCGCCATGGTTCTGTACGCCGATGGGTAGGCGCCCAATTGGCTGCTTCAAAGAGTTCGTGTAGTTGGGAATCTGTTACCCCTTTACTAGAAAATTGAATGGGAAATATCGAGCGTCGATTTGCGATGATTGTTTTCATATTGCAAAATACAAAACGACAAGGACACAACTAGTTGGATTGTTCTAAATTCTGGAAGTTGACCCCCTATCTTTTTATCCCAAAAAGTCGAGGACTGCCCGACAAATTGTTTGAATTTGGTCTTCATCCAATTCAGAGTGCATCGGAAGGGATATGACCTCTTTAACCAGTTGATTGGTCACTGCAAAATTCGCTTCATCGTACTTATCGCTTTGATAGGCCTTTTGCGCATGCAGCGGGATCGGATAATACACCCCACATGGAATGCCTTTATTTTGCAGATGCTGCACGAGCGCATCTCGGTCAGAAGCAATTAGTCGAAGGGTGTATTGATGAAAAACGTGTGAATCACAATTGCGAATCACTTTGGGAGTAATGATATTGTCATGGTCTGAAAGCAACTGTGAATAGCGTATCGCCGCCCATTTTCTTCGTTCATTATAATAGTCGAGGAGTTTGAGCTTTTCGTTCAGCACCACTGCCTGCAAACTGTCCAAACGTGAGTTGACACCAACTACATCGTGGTGATAGCGTTCATACATCCCGTGGTTTACAATTCCTCTCAAGGTGTGAGCAAGCTCGTCGTCATTGGTGAAAATCGCACCGCCATCCCCATAACAACCTAGGTTTTTGGAGGGAAAAAAAGAGGTCGAACCCACATGACCAATCCCGCCTGTTTTGGTTGTATTTCCATTTGCATCTGTATGCGTTGCGCCAATGCCTTGGGCATTGTCTTCGATTATATAGAGATTGTGTTTTTCAGCAATTGCCATGATGGCATCCATATCAGCAACTTGACCAAACAGATGAACGGGAACAATGGCTTTTGTTTTCGGCGTAATTGCTCGTTCGATGGCGTTTGGGTCAATATTAAAGGAGTTGGGGTCAACGTCAACTAAGACTGGTGTTAAACCGAGTAAAGCAATCACCTCTACAGTAGCTGCAAAAGTGAAGTCTGCCGTAATCACCTCATCGCCTGGCTCTAATCCCAGACCCATCATGGCAACTTGTAAGGCGTCGGTTCCGTTGGCACAAGGAATGACATGTTTTACGCCATTGTAGGACTCCAAATTGGATTGAAATGATTTGACTGCTGGCCCGTTGATAAACTGTGCGTTTGACAACACTTCCTCCATCCCCGCTTCGACTTGTGGACGAATAAAAGCATATTGCGATTGTAAATCGACCATCTGTATTTTTCGCATAGCAGCTTTTTAATTGGTGCAAATCTACAAAAACAATCTCCTCTGGGGAAAGCACTATCTTTAGGCATGCAAATTTTGTACTCCATTGCAGTTCGGTTGATTCGATGCATACTGTATATCGTCCCCATTTCGGGAAAAGTAAAGCAGTTTGTCAATGGTAGAAAGCGTATCTGGGACAAAATCAAAACGATTCCGAATAACAAAGAAGTGATTTGGATTCATTGTGCGTCTTTTGGTGAGTACGAACAAGGACTTCCGATTCTAAAAGCACTCAAAACCAAAAATCCCCAAGCGTTTTACTTGGTGAGCTTTTTCTCACCATCTGGATACCTTGTCAAAAAAACACATCAAGTTGCTGACCTGACTACCTATTTACCATGGGACAATCGAACTGATATACGCCGATTTGTCAAGAAAGTACAACCCACCAAAGTCTTTTTTGTAAAGTATGAATTTTGGCCCAACTTGCTGATTGAACTTCAAAAACAAAGGATTCCCACCTATCTTATTGCGGGGCTTTTTCAATCTCATCAATTGTTTTTTAAACCTTGGGGCGGATGGTATCGCAGACTCTTGAAGGGATTTACGCATCTTTTTGTTCAAAATGAAGCTTCTCAAAATTTACTTATTGGTATTGGCATCAAACAGGTCTCTGTCTCAGGTGACACTCGTTTTGATCGTGTTATTCTTTCCAGTGAAAAACTCGCTTTTATGGCGCAATTTGTAATGAATCGGCAATGCATCATTGCAGGAAGTGTGTGGCCAGAGGACCTAAGCGTATTAAAGGAAAGCATCGCAAACACCCCTGCTGGGTGGTGCTGGCTTATTGCACCACATGAAGTTGATGGGAGAGCGGTTAAATCCCTAGTAGATGAGCTCCCTGCTCAAAGTCAGCGCTACAGTACTATCGATCATAGCGCGCTTGCCCAAGCACCTGTGCTTGTTCTCGACACCGTTGGTTTACTTTCTTCTTGCTATCAGTATGCACAAATCGCCTATGTAGGTGGCGGAATGGGAACCAAAGGACTTCACAATATTCTTGAACCAGCCGCTGCAGGGATTCCCATTGTGATTGGAAAAAATTACGATCAATTCCCAGAAGCCGTTGAACTCATTCAAGAAGGGGGCGTTATCTCAATTTCATCGCAGCATGAAGCCAGAAAAAATCTTCTATTATTGATGAAAGACAAGAGGATTCGAAAAGAAAAAGGGGACATCAACCAACGTTTTATTCTTGCAAATATGGGCGCAACCAAATGGGTCTTAGACAAACTAGGTTAACCACTTCAAAATTTGAAAGAATATTTTTATTAAATCCCTATTTTTAGCAGAAAATTAGTGTCTTTAATCTCTTTTTTGAGTAAGTTTAAATACTCTGAAGATGAAAATTACAAAATCATTTATTCTGAACCCTATATATTCTGCGAATGAAAATCATCAATCAAGACTTTATTTTAGACGGGATTGACAAAGAAATCCTACGTTATCTTACCGAAAACGCGCGTACACCCATTTTAGAAATTGCACGGAATATGGGCGCTTCGGGTGCTTCGATCCATCAACGTGTTCGCAAATTGGAAGACGCTGATATCATATCAGGCAGTTATGTCAAAATCAATGAGGAAAAACTCGGCTACACCACTCATGCCTTTATTGGCATCTATCTGGACAAGGCTTCTCACAATAGCGAGGCAGTGGCAATGCTAAACAAAATTCCCGAGGTTACCTCCTGTTATTACACCACTGGTGGTTGGAGTTTGTTGATTAAACTCACCTGTAAAGACAACAATCATTTGTCAGCTCTCCTAAGCGATAAAATTCAAAAAATCCCAGGGATATCACGGACAGAAACTTATATCTGCCTCAAGCATCAGATCGAACGACAAATCAAATTCTGATCAACGTCGCTGACTACTTACGCGCAATGCAAGGTAAATAAGCGTTGCCAATGAGCCGATGGCAGCCACCACATAGGTTCGAGCAGCCCATTTTAGGGCATCCTTGGCTGCGGCAAACTCTTGTTGACCGACCATATTTTTACGTCTCAACCAAGCCAAAGCTCGGTTACTCGCATCGTATTCGACAGGAAGGGTGATGAAGCTAAAAAGTGTTCCCAGACCAAACATCGCTACGCCGATACTCGCAATCGTATAGCTTTGGATTCCTCCAAACAATCCCAAACCAGCAATGATGACCCACATCGATAAATTGGATGCAACACTGACCATTGGCACCAAAACAGATCGCATTTTAAGCCATTCATAACCTTGGGCATGTTGAACTGCATGACCACATTCGTGCGCAGCAACAGCAGCGGCGGCAGCGTTGCGTTCGCTGTACACGCTCTCACTGAGGTTGACCGTTTTTTTCATTGGATTGTAGTGATCGGTGAGCATTCCTTTTACCGAAACGACTTTGACATCTCGTATGCCGTGGTCGGCAAGCATTTTTTCAGCAATTTCAGCCCCCGAAAGACCATTGCGCAATTGAATTTTTGAATAGGTTTTGAATTTCGATTTAAGTCGTTGACTTACAATCATACTAATTGCAGCAAAAACAATGGCGATAAGATAAAATTCTCCTCCAATACCATAATAATAGCCCATAA
>JAKMFI010000135.1 GCA_022425505.1 Flavobacteriaceae bacterium
GGGTTCTATTTTTTCGATTATCTCTTGAATATTGTGGATGGCTTCAGGAATGTCTGAAAACAATTGGGTCATCTCCTGAGGAGACTTAAAATAGTATTCCTGATTTGGAAGGCCGTATCGGTAGCCACGACCTCTTCCTATGGGCGTAGACTGTTTTTCGCCGTCCTTGACACACAACAAAATATCATGCGCATTTGCTTCTTCCTTTTTTAGATAATAGCAACTATTTGAAGCAATCATTTTGACACCGTGCTTGTTTGCCAATTCAACCAAGGTTGTATTGACTCGCGTTTCGTCTTCCTGATTGTGGCGCATCAATTCGACATACAAATCAGATCCAAAATGTTCTTTCCACCACAGCAGAGAATCCTCGGCTTGTTGTGCACCGATGTTGAGAACCTTATAGGGCACCTCTCCGTATAGATTCCCGGTCAAAACGATAATATCTTCCTTGTAGTTGAGAATCAAATCTCGATCAACACGAGGTACGTAGTAAAACCCTTTTGTGTGGGCGATTGATGTGAGTTTGGCAAGGTTGTGATAACCGTTTTTGTTTTTTGCAATCAGAACGATTTGAAAGCCATCATCGCGATGAGATCGATCGAGGTGATTTGCGCAAACGTTGAGGGTGATTCCAATAATCGGTTTAATCGGATTACCCGTGCCCTCTTCTAGAGATTTGTTGTGCTTGTTGACTGCTTTGACAAAGTGAAAGGCGCCCATCAAATTGCCGATATCTGTAATGGCAACCGCAGGCATATTCATCGATACTGCCTCTTGCACAAGTTTCGGAATAGAAATGGTAGATTGGAGAACAGAAAACTGCGTGTGGGTGTGAAGGTGGCAAAACGGCAGGGTCTCTACCTGGGTTTCTTCTCCGCTACGCTCTGGTTTTTGAGGCGAAAGCAAGGCAGCTGTTTCCTTGTGTAGGTTTCGGTGTTCCAAGCCCGCTAGTGGAACAGTGTCGGGGTAGGTGTTTTTAACCTCTTGCGTGGATTGTAGCAACTCGGTTTGGGTGAATTTATTTTGTCGTATCAGCTCGATAAAAACACGGGCGGTTGCTTCGACATCAGCTGTTGCATTGTGCGCTTCTTCAATCGAATCTTGAAATAAAAAGACGTACAATTCGCTCAGGGTGGGGAGTTTAAACTTCCCTCCTCTTCCGCCAGGAAGTTCACACAACAAAGCTGTGTCTTCCGTACAAGTATCCAAAGTCGCTTTTTCAGTCAGGGTATTTTCCTTCCCCAATCGCAACAATTCGGCACCCATGATGTTGAGATCAAACTTCAGATTGTGACCCACCAGAAAGTCAGCTTGATCAACGACTGCTAAAAACGACTCTACAACCGTTTTTATGTCTACACCATCTCGTTTTGCAAGTGCTGTGGAAATCCCATGGACTTTTTCAGACTCAAAAGGGATGTCAAATCCATCTGGCATAATGATAAAATCGTCATGAGAGATCATTCGACCATCGGGAGCATGTAATTGCCATGCGATTTGGACACAGCGGGGCCAATTATCGCTGTCCGAAAGTGGCGCATTCCAATTTCGGGGTAAACCTGTTGTTTCTGTGTCAAATATTAAATACATCTTTGTCATTAAAACTGGATAAAAATAAATAACTCAACCTCCAAAATCCCCCAGAAAAACGAGAAGTTATTAACGCTTGTGGATTTCTAAAAAAAATGTACATTTGCCCCTCATTAATAACAGAGGTTTAGAACCTCACAAATTAATTTGATATGCCAGTACGTATTCGTCTACAAAGACACGGTAAAAAAGGAAAGCCCATTTATTGGATCGTCGCAGCAGACTCTCGCGCAAAAAGAGACGGTCGATACCTCGAAAAATTAGGAATTTACAATCCAAACACACTACCAGCCACTGTTGAGCTGAATTTAGATCGTGCTGTAGATTGGTTACAAAATGGGGCACAACCCTCCGATACCGCTCGCAATTTGCTTTCTGAACACGGAGCTATGCTTAAAAACCACCTGATCAATGGGGTGAACAAAGGAGCGCTTACTGAGGATGATGTCAATACTAAATTTGAAGCTTGGCTCAAAGACAAGGAGAGTAAAAACGAAACCATCCAGAAAAAAATTGACTCCGAAGCAGAGAAATCTCGTGCTGCTGCCATCGCTGCTGAAAAAGAAGTGAGTGCAAAACGTAAGGAAGCTGCAGCCGCTGCTGTTACAGAAGCCGAAGCACAAGAAGAAGAAAAAGAAGAAGAAGCTGCAGCTGCTGAGGAAGCACCAGCTGAAGAAGCTGCTCCTAAAGCTGAAGTACAAGAAGAAGCACCAGCCGCTGAGGAAGCACCAGCTGAAGGAGCTGCTCCTGAAGCCGAAGCGCAAGATGAAGCACCAGCCGCTGAGGAAGCGCCAGCTGAAGAAGCTGCTCCCGAAGCCGAAACACAAGAAGAATCGCCAGCTGCCGACGACGCTGAAACGGATAGCCAAGACTAAACGTAGATGCGTAAAGTAGACTGCTTCTTTTTAGGAACAGTAGTCGCTAAATACAGCTTCAAAGGGGAGGTGTTGATCAAACTCGACACAGATGATCCAAAAACTTATCTATCTCTACAATCCTTTCTTCTAGAAGACGAATCCCGTCTTATTCCCTGTTTCACAACCAAGGTTCAGCTCCATAAATCACAACTCCTACGCGTTTCTGTCGAAGGTGTTAAGTCTGAAAAGCAAGCTGATTTGATGATTGGAAAATCGGTATATCTTCCTCTTGATCAGCTTCCTGTACTCGCCGAACACCAGTTTTATTTTCACGAAATCATTGGTTTTGAAGTCATCGACTCCCTACAAGGTTCTATTGGAACAATCACAGGCGTTAATGATGCCTCCTCACAGGTTTTGCTAGAAGTCGAACACAACGACAGACAAATCCTGATTCCATTGGTAGACGAGCTGATCCAACAACTTGACAAACAACAAAAACAACTTTATCTTTCCATCCCAGAGGGCTTGCTTGATTTAGATTCCTAAAGGATGTTGAGAACATTATTTTTTACTGTGATATGTTTTGCGGTCTCCTCCGCACAAGACACGCTTGACTTGGAAGAGGTGGTTATCAAATCCTCCTTACTGCTAACCGGAGAGAATGCACTGCCAGTAACGATAAGTACTTGGTCTAACAATGGTAACTTTCGTTCTATCGAACAAGAGGTCAACAATGTGCCTGGTGTATGGCTGACAAACAATAGCAATGCCGCTCAAGACTATAGAATTTCGATACGTGGCTTTGGGTCACGGGCATCCTTTGGTGTTCGTGGGATTCGGATTCTTTTGGATGGGATTCCCCAAACAACCCCCGACGGACAAAGTCAAATCGACCACTTGCCCCTTTATCTCATCCAACAAAGTGAGGTCATTCGAAGTCCAGCCGGATCACGACACGGGAATGCTGCAGGTGGTGTACTTTCGTTTTTTACGGATAATACAAATCAAAATCAAGCAAATATCCGTCTTCAACATGGTAGCTTCGGCTTGTATTATACAGATGCAACGATCCATCATCGTCTGTCTGACAACTCTAAAATCATGGGGTCTTTGAACTATCACAAGTTTGATGGTTATCGCAAGCATGCTGGTTTTGAAAATAAAAGCGCCTTTGTCAAGTTTACTCACCAAAAAAACCAGGTTTTACACAAGCTGTCGATACTCCACTTTGACAGTCCCTACGCATTCGACTCAGGGGGTCTCACACTAGAGGAAGTCAATCGCAATCGATCACAAGGGCGAGAAAGAAACATTGTCTATGATGCTGGAGAGAGCATTCGTCAGTCTCAAATTGCATGGCATTATAAAACCCCCTACCAAAGCGGGGAACTAGAAACCACTGTGCATTTTAGCCCTAGAGCTTTTGACGGAAAGCTTCCCTTTGAAAATGGGGGCGTCGTCAAACTTGAAAGAGATTTTTATGGAGGGATGGTATTGTACCGTACCTCCGCAAAGAACCATTTGGGTCAAGGAATTGTGGGTCTTGATTTTCAAAGTCAGCGAGACCATCGCAAGCGATATGCAAATCGCACAGGAATGAAAGGAGAGGAAACCATGAATCAGATTGAGCGTTTTTCCTCTGCCAGTGGATTTGCAATTTGGTCAATTCCTGTTGGGGAGTCTATTTTTGACCTTGGCCTTCGATATAACAGCAATCAAGTCGCACTTGATGATCTTTTTGCGACAAGTGAGCAGAGCTATGAGCGTCAATTCAGCCGATGGTCACCTCATCTTGGTCTTTTGTGGAAGTCAAGCCCTACAACATCATGGTTTGTTTCTTTGGGATCGGGGTTTGAGGTTCCCGCACTGAGTGAGCTTTCAGCCAATCCGTATGGCATTGGTTTTAATCCAGAGATTCAACCCATGTCATTTCACAGCTTGGATTTTGGCTTTAGAAAACAAAATCCTTTCTATCGTTGGGAAGCAGTTGCCTTTTACACAACCGCAACAAATGAGTTGATTCGTTATGAGTTGGAAGACTTCCCTGATCAAAATTTTTATCGAAATCTAGGAGAATCCACGCGCTATGGAATCGAGGTTGACGCCTCGTTAATTGCGTTTAAAGATCATATGCTACTAGGCGGGATATCATTTGCTTCCTATCAATTTTCGGAAGATGGAACTCAAAAAAGTCTACCTGGGGTGCCCACCAGTACCGCCAATCTCCGCTGGACATACAGCAACAATAATTGGAAATTCTCCATTGATGGTCGTTTTATCGGGGATTATTTTGCTGATAATGCCAATGCCATTCGTATTGACCAATACGGTCTTGCCAATTTTGAAATCCAAAAACAATTTCGTCTCAAATCTACCCACATTACGCTTGGGTGCTCTGTTTTTAATATGACAAACACGAGGTATTTTGACAATATTCGAATCAATGCGTTTGGGATTCGGTTTTACGAACCTGCCGCAGGAAAGCAACTCCTTTTTTCGATAAAAACTGAGTTTGAATAAGGGCTTTATTCCTCATTCTTTTTGTACAAATACGGGTTTTCTCTTACTCCTTTTCTAAATAGTCTTCGCAACCCCACACGTAGTGTTGAATTTATTTTTTAAGATCCCATTTTATTGTGCTTTCAATGAAAAACCCCCAACATCAATATGCTGAGGGATAGTCATGTACACAACGTACTCCAATTATCGAACTTATTCTTGGAGGATTTAAAGAAATTAAAAGTTTCCAGTGAAAATTACAAAAATTAAAAATGACATTAATTTTTAAATTCCTTTACAATTAAAGGATTAATGTCATTTTCAAGTATTAAATTTCCATTACAATCCTTTATTACAACTATATCTTTTTTTAAACTTAACTTATAGCCATGGTTACAGCTTTTCATCCTGTAAAAATAAGCTCTTATTCCTGCGATACATCCATTATTTTCGAACTCATTGTAAACATGCCTTGAACAAGTGATTCGATAGATGCAAATTTTACGTTGATTTTCAGGACGTGTTTTCCAATAATACTCAATAGCTTTTTTTGCAAGCCAAACTAGCATTATTTTCTAAATATCAAAAGTTGGATTGAAGTTTTTACTGCGGGAGCATTCGACTTTCCGCACCCGGTCGCCTTAACGCTAGTTGACATTGAAGTTATTGTGACAAACTCCCATCCTTCGCTAATTGTTGTGTTTATTAAGTCTTGTAATTGAGTAGCAGCTGCAGCTGCAGGATTGACATCTGTTACTGAGGCAACGAATGGGATTACTTTAGTTTCCATATTTTTGATTTTTGATAAATTTGATCTTAAAAATAAACAATTTATTGATAAAATATACAGCCCAAAAATAATAAATTATTCTTGGGGATAATTTGTACCTTGGGTGGGAATCGAACCCACACTTCCGAGGAAACTGGATTTTGAATCCAGCGCGTCTACCAGTTCCGCCACCAAGGCAAATTGCGAACGCAAATGTAGGAATTTATTTGCCCCCTAGAAAACAAAAATTGAGCTAGAATTTATACAAGCACACAAAAAAATCATACATTTGCACCCCTGTAAAACAACGTATTCGCCAAAATGGCCAAAGTGAAAATAGAAGCGAAAATATTTGGGTGCACCCAAAGTATGGATCTCGCCAAGCGGATCGCCGATCAATTTGGTGCCAAACTAGGCAATGTGATTTTCTCCCGCTACAGCGATGGTGAATTCCAGCCCTCCTTTGAAGAGTCCATACGTGGAAGTCGAATTTTTATTATAGGCTCCACGCAACCAAGTGCTGAAAACTTGATGGAAATGTTATTGATGCTCGATGCTGCCAAGCGCGCATCAGCCAGACACATAACCGCTGTGATGCCGTATTTTGGTTGGGCTAGACAAGATCGTAAAGACAAGCCCAGAGTGCCTATTGGAGCTAAGCTCATTGCCAAACTTTTAGAGTCTGCAGGTGCGACACGGATCATCACCATGGATCTCCACGCTGATCAAATTCAAGGGTTTTTTGAAAAGCCCGTAGATCATCTATTTGCTTCTTCTTTGTTTTTACCTCACATCAAATCCCTTAACATTGATAACCTTACCATTGCTTCTCCAGATATGGGTGGTGCTAAGCGTGCTTATGCCTATGCAAAGTTTTTGGAAAGTGATGTTGTGATTTGTTACAAACAACGCAAAAAAGCAAATGTAATTTCTCATATGGAGCTCATTGGAGATGTCAACGGTAAAAACGTAGTCCTTGTCGACGATATGGTCGATACTGCAGGAACGCTAACCAAGGCAGCAGATATGATGATAGAGCGTGGTGCACGCAGTGTTCGAGCTGTTTGTACACATCCTCTACTCTCTGGCGAGGCCTATGAGAGAATCGAACAATCTGCACTAGCCGAACTGATAACAACGGATACCATTCCGCTGAGAAAAGAATCTAAAAAAGTGAAAGTGCTCAGCTGCGCTGAGCTTTTCGCACAAGTGATGCACAATGTTCATCACAACAAATCGATTGCGAAAAAATTTATCATGTAATCTATTTTAAATATAAACTATGAAGTCAATTACGATCAAAGGATCTAAAAGAGAAAGCGTGGGCAAGGCATCGACCAAAGCTCTACGTAATGCTGAGAAGGTTCCTTGCGTGCTCTACGGAGGAGGCAATGCCATACATTTCTCAGCAGATGAATTGTCATTTTCCAAACTCGTGTACACGACCAAAGC
>JAKMFI010000017.1 GCA_022425505.1 Flavobacteriaceae bacterium
TTCCCAAAAGCGGTGAGTTTTGCTTTTTGAATGAGCTGCTCAAAAACTCTTTGTTGGGTTTCAATCGGGTTTGCTGCCCAATTGTTTATTCTTTTACGTGCTCGTCTTGCGAGCTGCTTGGCTACAATTTTTCGCAATGACATCTTACTCAAATTCGATTAATTCCGTAGGGTTGATCGGATAACCGTCGCTCCATAATTCCAAGTGCAAATGAGGCCCTGTTGACAAAATGCCAGTGCTTCCTGCAAAGCCAATGACTTCACCTGAAACCACGAGGTCTCCTTGATTCACCGCTAATGATTCGTTATGTTTATATACAGATATTAGGTTTTGCTCGTGTTTTATAATAACAACATAGCCTGTCTCTGTTGTCCACTCGGCCAAAATCACAGTTCCGTCCGAGACTGCTTTTACTGGTGTCTTTTCTGGTACCCCTATATCGACTGCAAAGTGGTTTTCTGAAGGATCATAGCCCTGGGTAATCACCCCTGTTAGAGGGGGAAACAAGGTAAAATTACTTTCCGTTCCAGCTGTTTCAAATAAATTGAACCGGTCTTCTTGTGCAACCTCTGCGCGTAGGATAGAGTCTTGTTGGTTTGTACTGAAATCAAGCTCTTCTATCAAGTCAATCTCTGACTGAACGTTCCTTGAGGGGATGTCCTCTAAATCCACATTCCCAGTCAAAGCGTCTGTTATTGAGGAAATGTAACGTTGGTTTAGAAGCAGTTGTTGCTGCAAGGAGTCCATGAGGTAGGTGTTGTTGATTGCTTCTCGCCGCATGGCGGTAGAGTCGTATCCCGGAATGTATTCTTTGAGGGGGGTTAAGGCAATAATCATATAGGTTGCTCCAATTAAAATTATCGAAGAAATGCTCAAAATCATAAAAACGTTAAGCCGGCTGAGTTTGTACGAAAGCATTTCTTCGAATGTGTTCTCATTGAGAACAACAAGGCGATATTTTGCCAAAAATCTGGCGCGAAGCGATTTTTTGTCTTTATGATTTGATTTGGCCATCGTTTGCAAATATAACCAACTCTGTTTTGGGGTGTCTGAGAGTTCGAAAAACTTTATTACATTTGTTTAAAATAATCTCTTATGTCCGCAATTTTTGTTCTTTTAGCAATTGGTCCATGGCAAATTGTTCTCCTTGTTGTTATGGTTGTTCTTCTTTTTGGAGGGCGCAAAATTCCAGAGCTCATGCGCGGTCTAGGTACTGGTATCAAAGAGTTTAAAGACGCTTCCAAAGAAGAAGACGCTGAAAAGGAATAATCCGTTAGCGACTTTCTTGTAAAGACCGAAGTACCGTTTCAATTTCAAATATATAATCCCGCTTTGCTCTAGAGGGTGCAAAAACAAATCCTTCCAACACGATATTTCTGTTGTTGGGCTTATCATTGATAATATACTGTAAAAACGGGCCAGCCATAAAATCGCCCTGTACCTCCCATGTTCCCCGTATTTCTACTGCGGGTTTCTTTCCAAATGTTGTGCTATAGATATATGGTTCGTATGCTTTTTCTGTGATTAAATAGCTATTTGGTAGGCGTCCTGGAATAAATGCCTTTCCGATGGAATCGTGTTGAATAATAATTTTTTCTAGGTTTTGTTCATTAACAATGTTTTCATCATAGGCCGTTGTTGTTACCAATAGGTTGATGTGTCCTTTTTGAATTTCTCGTTGAAACCATGACGTGGTCTCATTTTCCTTAAACGTTTTAAAGGCAGAAGGCATTGTCAGTGTAAGGCCAAACTTTTTGTCAAGCCCATGCTTGGAATAAGTCGATTTTCGAATTCTACGCAAACGTTCGGCGCGTTCCTGTTTGCGAAGAGTTTTGATTACTTCATCAGATTGAGAAACAATGATTTCCGTCAGTGCTGTGGGAGTTGGGGCCGTAAAAACCGCCACGGTCTGCGGATGCGCATAGGTGTTTTTGTCAATGCGAACATTGGTTTGTTCGCGAATCCCAACCCATAGCACGCTGCGGCTTGACTGTGCAAAGCCCGAGAACACCTCAGGTGGTATTTGCTTGAGATCAAATAACGGTTCTTGTTGGGGCAAGCCCTCTGCAGGATAGGCATACATATCCCTAACGGTTTGTCCGAGCGCTCCCGACCATAATTGATCGGTCATCACCACCGTAATCGTGTTGATATTCCCGTTGGAAGATAAAACAAGCGGTGCGCTCTTTTTGTTTTGACACGAGATGGTGGTCAGTAGAAGAATAAGGGTTATAAAGTGGC
>JAKMFI010000049.1 GCA_022425505.1 Flavobacteriaceae bacterium
AACTTGTAGAAAAGCGAAAAGTTGCGATTGATTTTAGACCCTTTATCCATGTAGAGGGTGTTCCAGCCCGAGAAGTGCGCAAGCAAAAAATTGACCTCACTGCGTTTTCTGCGATTATATTGACAAGTCGTAACGCTGTTGATCATTTTTTTAGACTTGCCGAAGAAATGCGCTATCCCATTCCTTCTACCCTCAAATACTTTTGCCAATCAGAGGCAGTGGCTTATTACCTGCAAAAATATGTGGTCTATCGCAAGCGAAAAGTATATGTCGGCACACGGACTTTTGCGGATTTGATCGAATTGATGAACAAACACAAAAACGAAAGCTATCTACTCCCTTGTTCGGACGTGCTAAAAGCAAATGTGCCTGATGCACTCGACAACCTTGGCGTAAACTGGACCAAAGGGGTGTTTTATAACACGGTGATCAGCGACTTGTCTGATTTGCGTGATGTCTATTATGATATCCTTGTGTTTTTTAGTCCTTCTGGAATCGAGTCTTTGTTTCACAACTTCCCAGACTTTCAGCAAAACAACACGCGCATTGCCGTCTTTGGCAATAGCACCGTTAAAGCAGCCGAAGCAGCCGATCTCCGCGTTGATATCTTGGCGCCAACTCCCGCAAATCCGTCGATGACCAAAGCCCTTGACGAGTATATTGCTCAGGCGAATAAGGGGTAGGTTTGTCACAAAAACATTGAAATAAAAAAACCTCAACATTTTGTTGAGGTTTTTTTTGTGCGGGTGAAGGGACTCGAACCCCCACGCCGTGAAGCACTAGATCCTAAATCTAGCGTGTCTACCAATTTCACCACACCCGCTTATGATGGCTTGCAAATATAAACACATTTACCGATTTTTAGTCTGTAAATTATACGATATCTTCGTAACCAATTCAATGCTATGTCATCACACACTACCTACATCGAAAAAAACAAAAATCGATTCCTCGAAGAACTGTTTTCCCTGATCCGTATTCCCTCTATTAGCGCCGATTCGGCCTATACACCACACATGCAAACTGCCGCAGAAGCGGTGGCAGATGCCCTCAAAATTGCTGGATGTACGCACGCCGAACTCTGCCCCACCGCTGGCTTTCCCATTGTCTATGGGGAAAAAATCATCGATCCTGCCCTACCCACTGTACTCGTTTATGGGCATTATGACGTACAACCTCCCGACCCCCTAGAGCTATGGGACACCCCGCCCTTTGAACCAGAAATCCGCAAAACCGACCTCCACCCCGAAGGAGCCATTTTTGCTCGTGGTGCATGCGATGACAAAGGACAGATGTTTATGCACATCAAGGCCCTCGAGGTGATGGAACAAAACGGTGGTACGCCTTGCAATGTCAAGTTTATGATCGAGGGAGAAGAAGAAGTGGGCAGCGACAACCTCGAAACCTTTGTTCGTGCAAACACCAAAAAGCTCGCCAATGATGTCATTTTGATTTCTGATACAGGTATGCTTGCCAACGACATTCCTTCAATCACCACAGGTCTCCGAGGCATGAGCTATGTGGAAGTCGAAGTCACAGGTCCCAATCGCGACTTGCACTCAGGCCTCTATGGCGGAGCAGTTGCCAATCCCATCAATATCCTGACAAAAATGATTGCTTCTCTCCACGATGAGAATAACCGAATCACAATCCCTGGTTTTTACGATGATGTAGAAGAATTAAGTACTGCTGAACGTACAGATTTTAAAAACATTCCATTTTCGTTAGAAAATTATCAAAATGCCCTTGATATCGAGTCCGTTTACGGAGAAGAAGGTTTTTCGACTCTCGAGCGCAAATCGATTCGCCCTACGCTAGATGTCAATGGGATTTGGGGTGGCTATACGGGCGAAGGTGCAAAAACAGTCATCGCATCAAAGGCCTATGCCAAAATCTCTATGCGATTGGTACCAAACCAGAAGTCGGAAAAAATCACCAAACTGTTTATGGGTCATTTTGTGTCTATCGCGCCCAAAGGGGTAAGGGTTAAGGTCACACCACATCACGGCGGTGAGGCCTATGTAATGCACCCCGATGGTCTGGAGTTTCAGGCAGCATCAAAAGCATATGTTGAAACTTTTGGCAAAGCACCCATCCCAGTGCGTGATGGCGGGAGTATCCCAATCGTTGCCTTATTTGAAGAAACCCTGCAAAGCAAAACTGTACTGATGGGATTTGGACTGGATAGCGATGCGATTCACTCTCCAAACGAGCATTTTGGTGTGTTTAACTTTCTAAAGGGAATTGAGACCATTCCGCACTTTTATAAGCACTTTACGAAGATGCAGCAAGAAAGTCAATAAGAAACAAGTCAGCAGAGATGCCGTCGGCTAGAAATGCACCTTTTGGTGTGGTTTTTAGGGCACTATTTTCGATGTGAAGAAGATCCTCATCCACAAAACGCTTGGCTTGGTCTTCCAAATGCTGGCGATAACGCAATCCCAAGTCGTTTTCCATTGCTTGAAGCGATACTCCCCAAGACGCACGAAGTCCGATCATAATGGATTCGTTGAAGCGATCAACAACACTTAGCTTTTCAATCGTTTGTGGCAACTCCCCCTTTGCAATCTGTTGCATGTAGCTCGCATTGTTACTCACATTCCAATACCGCTGATTCCCATCAAACCCATGGGCAGAGGGGCCAATTCCCAAATAGGTCTTGCCTTGCCAATAGCCCGTATTGTTTTGGGAGTGATAACCCGGTTTGCCAAAACTCGATAATTCGTAATGATCATAACCCGCCTGTGTCAGGGTATCAACCAAATGGTGAAATTGCGCCTCCACCACGTTTTCATCGAGAAGAGAAACCACACCCTTATCCACAAAACGCTCAAGCGCTGTTTTGGGTTCTAGTGTGAGGGCATAAGACGAGATATGTGGCACCTCGAGTTGAAGGGCATAGTCAAGGTTTCGTTTCCAATCGTCTAAGGAGGTGTTTGGATTTCCAAAAAGAAGATCAATCGAGATATTGTCAAATTCTTTTTTCGCATGCTCTACAGACGACAGGGCCTGACTGGCGTTGTGCGCACGATTCATAAGCGTGAGTTCATCGTCCAAAAACGATTGCACCCCAATCGAGAGGCGATTGATACCCAACTTCTGAATAGCAAGGATATATGCAGGGCTTAGGTCATCGGGGTTGGCTTCGAGTGTGATTTCGGGTTTGTCAATAACTTCAAATTGATTATGCACTTCACCCAGCAAAACTCGAAGTTGTTGGGGGGTTAACACCGATGGTGTTCCACCACCAAAATAGATGGTCTCCACAGGGAATTTGGCGTCTTGCTTTCGCAGACGGATTTCTTGTCGGATTGCGTTGACCATATCATCTGCGTAGCGCATCGAAGTCGAAAAATGGAAGTTGCAGTAGTGACATGCCTTTTTACAAAAAGGGATATGGAGATAAATTCCCGACATGCTATTTTTTTATACGGTGTGCTTCTTGTTTGACAAAGGCACCCCAACCCGAGTAGCTTTTCCCTGATTCTTGCCCAGGATTAAAAAAATGACAGACGGCAGCAGCAAGGCCATCAGTAGCATCAAGATTTTTTGGCAAGGATTTCAGATCGAACAGTTGTTGTAACATTTTGGCAACCTGTTCTTTGGAGGCATTTCCATTGCCAGTTATCGCCATTTTGATTTTTCTGGGAGAATACTCGGTAATTGCCAATTCTCTGGAAAGACCGGCAGCCATGGCAACCCCTTGTGCACGCCCTAGCTTGAGCATAGATTGTACGTTTTTTCCAAAAAAGGGAGCTTCCAAAGCCATTTCATCGGGGTGGAACTCATCGATAATGGCAATGGTCTTTTCAAAGATCTTTTGAAGACGCAAATAATGGTTCTCTTTGGAGTTCATCACCAACTCATCCATATGCAAAAGCGTCATCTGTTTTCCGTCTACTGCAATCAAGCCATAGCCCATGACTGTTGTTCCTGGATCAACACCCAGAATAATACGCTTCGTAGAAGGAGTCGTTTCTTTCATTTTCAGTTCAAATCAATTTTGTAATTGGATGGGAATGCGAAACTGCACTTGGGCAGTTACCCCTAGGTTGGTTTTGGTCGCAGGGAACATTGTTGGTAGCTTTTCGATCGCCATTTGCATGGCCTCTCGAATTGCAAGGTCGTTGTCTGGCTTCATCCCTTTTAGTTGAACTTTACCCCTTTGGTCAACTGCCACATGGAGCACGACTGCCTTGGGTGCACTGGGGTTGAGCGGAAAGGGGTTGTCGGAAAAATACACGCCAACGGCTCTTGAAATCGACGCTTGAAAGCAATCCCATTGGGCAGTTGTAGATTCTCTGTCTTCACAACCAGGATAAACGGGGGGTTGATCGGTTGACTGCCAAGACGTGTTGGGCTTGCGAACTTGCTCTGCGTCAGTTTGATTACACGCATTCGCCAGTATAATTAGCCCAATAAAAAATGCCCTCAACATTGGTATTGAAAAGTACAAAAAAATTTATGGAATCATTTGCGTACTGATTCGTCTTCGCTAATTTAGCACACCAAAAGATTTCTGATGGATATACTCCTACTTATTTCTGGTGGTTTACTCATATTGCTCGGCGTAGCAGGTAGCTTTTTACCCATCATCCCAGGGCCTGTATGCAGTTGGTTGGGTTTGTTGGTTCTTCACCTGACCCAAAGTGTTCCGCAAAACACTTCCTTTTTGACAATTACGTTTGCCATCGCCCTTGTAATTTTCCTCTTGGATGCCTTACTGCCAGTTTGGGGAACAAAAAAATTGGGAGGTACGCGAATGGGTACAATTGGTTCGGGGATTGGTCTGCTTATCGGTTTTTTCTTTGGGCCAATCGGTCTGATATTAGGTCCCTTTGTTGGCGCATTGGCTGGAGAGTTGACACAAAGTTCAGACGTTAGAAAAGCCGTCCGCGCAGCTTTTGGATCTTTGGTTGGGTTTTTGGCTGGGACAATGATGAAGTTTACCCTTGCTGTGGTGTACTTGATTTTATTTGTCAATATTTTTTGGAAACATAAAGAACTTTTTTTCTAAAAA
>JAKMFI010000097.1 GCA_022425505.1 Flavobacteriaceae bacterium
CTACGGTTTTTTCATGGTTGCAAATCAGATTTGGTGCGAATCATTCAAATTTAATTCTTTTTTTAAAACGGAATGAGGCGACGGCTTATTTTATTGACTTTTGTAGGCTATTTTGTAGTACGTCATCGCAGCAAAAGCGGAGATGTTCAGGAAGACTATTGTCTCTAGGCAGTGCCACAATATAGCGGTCATGGTTGCTTGCATACACGTGTTTGTATATGGGTTTTGTTTTGAGATGAAGACCATCGGCAAGTTGAAAAATAAATTCATCGTGATGAATTAAATCTGAACTCCCCAAATGAAAAATCCCCCATAAATTTCGATTGATAATGTAATGCAGTTGTTGTGTCACAAAATAATCTGTTGTGAGATTGATAACCGTATTGGGAAAGATTTCATAAGGGCTTTGTTCTTCGATTGCTTTTTTTAGCTCCATGACTCTGGGTGTATTTGCCCCAAAAACCATCGGCAAACGGGCAATTGCCCAACTGAAAGGGGGCATTCGCATGGCCTTATTTTCAATTTTGATTTTGAGAAGACCATAGGTGCTTTCAGAGTAAGTTTTGTCATGTTCGTAACTGGGGTAGTGCCAAAAGCCATCAAAGACATTGGCAGAGGATAGAAAAATGAGTTTTGCTTCATGTTTGAAAGCAAAATCTATAATCATATCATGAGCAACAAACTGCTCGTCCGCATCGCCACGAAGACAAGAAATGATCACATCTGGTTTGACACTGCCTAAGACTTTTAATGGAGAGTCCTCACGGTAGTCATAATGCGTATAGCGTTTGTTGTTTGCGAAACGAGTTTGACTACAGTATGTACCATATACATCCATGTAGGGGTGCAACTCTTTGAAAAGCGCACGCCCCAAAAACCCACTTCCGCCAAAAAGTAAAACTCGTTTCATCATGCATGGTAAAAAGGGAGTGAAGTGATTGTAGCGGAAATCTGCTTGTTTCGAATGACAACATAAATGGTGTTTCCGACCACTGCTTGTTCTCGATCAATATAGCCCATGCCAATCCCTTTTTCAAGGGAAGGCGATTGTGTTCCAGACGTCACGATGCCAATGTCATTCCCACTTTTATCTGTCAAAGCATAGCCCTGTCGAGGAATACCACGTTCATTAAGGACAAATCCAACTCTTTTTTTGGCAATACCAACTACTTTCTGTTGTTCAATTATTTCTTTACTGACAAATTCCTTGGAGAATGCGGTGCACCAGCTCAAGCCAGCAGATAGGGGGGAGGTAGTGTCATCAATATCATTTCCGTAAAGACAATACCCCATTTCAATTCGAAGGGTGTTTCGAGCAGCTAGTCCACATGGTTCCGCTCCATTTTGGATTAGTGAATTCCAAATTTTTTCTGCCCCTTCATTAGGGATGTACAATTCATAGCCACCAGACCCCGTATAGCCCGTCGCAGATATCAAAACCTGATCTATACCAGCAACTTTTCCGTAATCAAAACGATAGAATGGAATGCTACCGATGTCTGTGTCTGTGAGTTTTGCTAGAACAGACGTTGCCTGAGGACCTTGCAAGGCCAGTAAACTCCATTGGTCTGACTGGTTTTGAAGCGAAGCGCCAAACACCTTGTTGTGGGTAACCAACCAATTCCAGTCCTTTTCAATATTCGCTGCATTTACAACGAGTAAGTAGCTCTGGTTGTCAATTCGATACACGAGTAAATCATCAATAATTCCTCCTTTTGCATTTGGCATATAGCCATATTGTGCTTGTCCGATATCCAAACGCGTAACATCGTTGCTAAACACATATTGGATGAGATCGATCGCTTGTGGTCCACTGACCAAAAACTCTCCCATGTGTGAAACATCAAAAAGCCCTGCTTGATGACGAACTGCGAGATGTTCTCGTACGACTCCAGTGTACTGAACAGGCATTTCAAAGCCAGCAAAAGGAACCATCTTGGCACCAACTGCCAGATGAGACTGATAAAGTGGTGTTTTTCTCATTTGGGTTTTTTCAAAAATAGGTGGATTTTATGTATTTTGGATAAAATGTTAATAATGTTTCGTCTTTTCTTTTTCTTCCTTTTCTTGTCTGCCTTCTCTCTTCAATCTCAGTCAGAAGCACCACCTGCTCTTGATATCAGCTTTCATAAAGAGCGTAGGCAAATGGTACTTGATAAACTTCCCCCAAATAGTATTTCAGTGATTTTTTCTGCTCCAATTCGCAACAGATCCAATGATGTAGATCATCCATACCATCAGAATCCAAATTTTTACTACCTCACGGGTTTTCAAGAAGCCCACGCAGTTCTCGTTTTACTCGGCACGCCTATCGAAATAGAAGGTTCATTGTCCCAAGAAATCCTTTTTGTTCGTGATCGTGATCCATACTATGCGCTATGGGAAGGAGACATCAGAGGCCCAGAAGCCACGCAAAGAGAATTTGGAATTGATAAGGTGTTGAGTACGACTCGCTTTTCCTCTTTTTTATCTTCACTACAAGGAATTAATACCATTTATCATTTCCCACTGTTCAACGATGTCCGAGACCATCTCAGAAATGCATTTGACTTATTTGCTCTTCAGGCAGCGTTTACAGGATTTATATTTGAACAAACGGAACTTTCTAAACCTGAGGACAGTGCAGTAATCATTGACCAGGAGGTTTTGCCTTCAATTGTAGGTTCTTTACGAGAAATTAAAACCGAACAAGAAATTGCCATACTTAAACAGGCCGTTGCGATGTCAGCGATTGGACAGATTGAGGTAATGAGAGCAATTCATCCAGAGATTTCAGAGCGTGAACTTCAGGGAATACATGAGTTTGTGTTTAAAAAATATGGTGCAAAACACGTTGGTTATCCCTCAATCGTTGGTGCAGGTGCCCACGGCTGTGTCCTTCACTACACTGCAAATACCTCTGATCAGGTGGGCAATCAACTTGTGTTGATGGATGTAGGAGCTGAATTTCAGAACTACACTGCTGATGTGACCAGAACCATTCCTGCAAATGGAAAATTCACTAAAGAACAAGCTGAAATATATAATCTTGTGTTAGCAGCACAAAATGCGGGGATAGAAGCATCTGTGGTCGGAGCTTCATTTTCTGATCCTCATCGTATGGCTCGTTCGGTCATTCAGCTGGGTTTAACGGAACTGGGGATCATACAAACAGCAGAAGAGGTTCGAACTTACTTCCCCCACGGAACATCTCATTATATCGGTCTCGATGTTCATGATCCGGGTACCTACGGTCCCTTACAAGCCAATTCAGTCATCACCGTTGAGCCAGGAATTTATATCCCCCCAAATAGTCCATGCGACCCAAAATGGTGGGGCATAGCGATTCGCATTGAAGATGATATTCTCATCACGCCAAGCGGACCTGTAAACCTGTCAGTAGCAGCGCCTCGAGAAATTGACAAAATCGAGAAAATGATTGCACAGGATAGCCCTCTGGATGAATTTGTGTTACCAGCTTTAGACAGCGTTATCGATTAGGAAATTTTTGAGTTCGCGATAAGAAGATATTGAAGTTTTTTCAGGTTTGCGACCCAAGATTTCTTCGATTTGTGGCGGTATATTCACTTTTGCTTTGATTGCTTTTTCAACCACATCCAAAAACTTGACAGGGTGTGCTGTCTCTAAAAACACGCCATAAATATCTGGATTCTCTTCGCAATATTTTTGCAAGCCCAAGTATCCGATAGCTCCATGCGGGTCTGCGATGTAACTAGTGTTTTCATAGAGGTCTTGCATTGCTTTGTGTGTTTCTTTATCAGAAAAGCGGTAGGAAGAGCAAATGTTTTTGAGTCGATATAAATCTTGGTTAAAGAGTTTGCTTATCCGATCAAAATTACTCGGGTTTCCAACGTCCATTGCATTTGAAATGGTTTGAACTGATGGTTTTGGTTCAAAGATTCCATTTTCCATATATCGTGGGAAGGTATCATTTTGATTTGTACTGGCGATAAAATGAGAAATCGGAAGACCTAGTTCTCTTGCGATAAATCCAGCGCAGATATTTCCAAAATTTCCACTCGGAACGGAGAATACAAACGGCTTATTTATCTTTCTTTTCATCAATTCCTGTACCGCAAAAAAGTAGTAAAACGATTGTGGTAGCCAGCGTGCCACATTGATGGAGTTGGCAGAAGTCAAATTGCGATGTGGTTTTAATGTTTCATCGAGAAAAGCCGTTTTGACCATCTCTTGACAATCGTCAAATACCCCGCCAATCTCCAAAGCTATGATATTCTGACCTTGTGTTGTCAGTTGAAGTTCTTGGATATGACTTACTTTCCCTTTTGGGTAAAGGATTACAACTTCAACACCAGGGACACCCAAAAACCCGCTGGCAACTGCACCCCCCGTATCGCCTGAAGTTGCAACGAGGACAGTAACTTTTTCAGTCGTTGTTTGATTGAAATATCCCAAACAACGCGCCATAAAACGGCCACCAACATCCTTGAAAGCCATTGTAGGTCCGTGGAAAAGTTCTAGTGTTGCTAGATTTTGATTGAGTTCAACAACTGGAAATGGAAAGGTTAACGTGTCCTCTACAATTTTTTGTAGTTCTTTTTTTGGAATTTCATCTCCTACAAATTGCTCGATAGCAGCAAGCGCAATCTCATGGTGATTCATGGACAGGAAGTTGTCCCAAAACGAGTCTGTTAGTGCATTGATTTGTTGTGGATAATACAATCCTCTATCTGGAGCAAGCCCTGATCGTACTGCTTTTTCAAAACCAACTGCTTTGGCATTATTGTTTAAACTGAAGTATTGCATTTTCCTTACAATATTTTTACGCCTTTCGCATTGATTGGACTGATATGAGTGTCATAGGGAACTCTGATTTCATCATAGACTTTTTGCATGGCCAAACCAACTTTCTGAGCGGTATCCATTCCTTTTGACAGCGCGAAGACTGAGGGTCCAGAACCAGAGATACCAGTTCCAAGTGCACCAGCTTCGTTTGCTCTATTTTTAAGTTCATTAAACCCGGGAATAAGCATAGACCGAACAGGTTCCACAATATGATCAACCAGCGAACGACGGATAAGATCATAGTCTTCTTTAAACAAGCCAGTAACAAGAGCGCCGAGATTCGCAGTTTGTGCAACAGCTTGTTTTAGATGCAGCTTATCGAGTAAAACTGCCCGTGCGTCAGCAGTTTTCACCTCAATTTCTGGGTGAATGATGGTAACTACCAATTCTAGTGGCGAGTTGAGCGTAACGACATCTAAAGGATTAACACTGCGAACCAAAGTAAAACCGCCGAGAAGTACTGGTGATACATTATCCGCATGTGCAGTTCCACAGGCAACACGCTCGCCTTCCATCGCAAAGGCAATTAGTTCCTCTCTTGTATAAGGGTTTCCCAATAGGTGGTTGATTCCAACCACGACACCTGCAGCACTTGCTGAAGAGCTTCCAATCCCACTTCCAGGTTTAATTCCCTTTTCGATTTGAATTTGAAATCCTTTATCACGACCATAATCTGCCAAAAGAGCAAGACCTGCTACACCAGCTACATTTTTTGTCGCTTCAAGGGGTAAATCTTGACCGATAATTTTTGTAATCTCGATTCCAGGTTTTGATGTTTCTTGAACATGAATGGTGTCACCTACGTTGTCGAGGCAAACACCCAGAACGTCAAAACCACATGAGATATTGGCAACACTAGCAGGAGCAAAAACAGAAACATGACTCATAGTTACTGTTTTGCAATTCGAATGATATCTGCAAAAATACCAGAGGCAGTGACTTCGCCCCCGGCACCCGCTCCCTTGACAATAAGCGGCTGATCTTTATAGCGGTCGGTGTAGAATAATACGATATTATCACTCCCTGATAAATTGTAGAAGTCATGTCCAACGGGAATCTCTTTTAAGCCAACCTTAGCTTTGCCATCGACAAGTTCTGCTACATATTTTAAACGACAATTATTGGACGCAGACGCTGTGAACAGTTTCTCAAACTGATCATTGTGATCATCTAAAGAGGCTAAAAAGCTGTCATTGTCTTTGGTTTCTAAACAAGCTTTTGGTAAAAAGGATTCGTTATCGATATCCGAAAGCTCCATTTCTAAGCCACTTTCACGAGCTAAAATCAAAATCTTGCGCGCGACATCAACACCACTTAAGTCAATCTTGGGATCTGGCTCTGTAAACCCGGCATCCATAGCTTGTTGAACAACCTCCCTGAATGTCGTTTTGTCGTTGAATTCATTAAACACAAAATTCAAACTCCCTGAAAGTATGGCTTGAATAGTGTGTACTTTATCACCAGACGCGATTAAGTGGTTGAGGGTATCGATGATCGGAAGGCCAGCCCCTACATTTGTTTCAAACAAGTATGGTGCGTTATAGGTTCGAGCAAGTTGCTTGAGATTGCTGTAATACGCATAGTTTTCCGCAGCAGCGATCTTATTACACGTTACCACAGAAATACTAGACTTAAGGTAAGGTGGGTACGTATGCGCAATTTTTTCGTTGGCGGTGTTGTCAACATATATCGAATTACGCAGGTGAAGCCCTTTCGCAATTTCAAAAAATGTATCTGGATCCGCTTTTTCACCCTTTGCGAGCTGGTCTTCCCAATTGCTTAAGTCTATCCCTTCGGCATCGGTCAACATTTTTCGAGAGTTTGAAAGACCTGCAACTTTTACATTCAACTTCAATTGGCTTTGCAAGTATTCACTTTGATTATGAAGTTGCTCAATAAGCTTACTTCCAACATTTCCTACCCCTGTGATAAATAGGTTGATTTGTTTGATGTGTTTTTCAAAGAACGCCTCGTGTAAGATGTTCAGCGCCTGTTTTGTATTGGAAGAGTCAATAACTGCGGTAATGTTTCTTTCCGATGCTCCTTGAGCGATTGCCTTAACGTTGACATTGTTTCGCCCGAGTGCACTAAACATTTTCCCACTGATCCCTTGATGACTTTTCATATTCTCTCCAACAAGAGCAATAATCGAAAGCTCGTCTTCAACGGAGATTGGATTGATTCGTTGCGTCTCAATCT
Organism: Flavobacteriaceae bacterium; assembly: GCA_022425505.1. GTDB lineage: Bacteria > Bacteroidota > Bacteroidia > Flavobacteriales > Flavobacteriaceae > UBA724. The sequence continues at coordinate 7,006 of JAKMFI010000097.1, forward strand.
CATAGGCAAAATCGTCTTCAATCATTTTTTTGGCGAGAGGTGCCATACTACTTTCAATCCCAATGCAAATCGAATGCTCTGATGAGGCCTGTGTCATCATAATCACATTGATTTTTTCTTTTGCAAGAACGGAGAGAAGTTTTTTGGAGTACCCTGGTATCCCAATCATTCCACTTCCTTCAAGAGTAAGCAAAGCAATGTTTTCAATGTAACTGATGCCACGTACCGCCTGTCCGTTAGAAGTCTTTTCGTTTGTAATTAGTGTTCCTTCGTCTTCGGGGTGAAATGTATTTTTTACTAAGACAGGGATATTCTTTTTGGTAACGGGCTGGAGTGTTGGTGGGTAAATCACTTTTGCGCCAAAGTGTGACAGTTCCATTGCTTCGTGGTATGACAGCTGTTTAATAGCACGTGCTTGCTTGACATATTTCGGATGAGCAGTAAACATACCGCTCACGTCTGTCCAGATTTCAAGTTGTGTGGCATCCAAGGCACTTGCGATTAGTGCTGCAGTGAGGTCGGATCCACCACGACCTAGTGTGGCTGGGGCACCTTCCTCATCACTCGCAACAAAGCCAGGCACAATGGTCACACGATGCTTTGGTTTTTTGAAATAGGATTGGATAGATTCGAATGTCTTTTGATGATCAACCGTATTTTTTTCGATATCATTTTTGGTGAAAATCAGGTGTCTAGCGTTTTCAAAACCAACATCTAAATTTTGCGCAATTGCTGTTTTGGCGATAATGTAGTAGGAGAGGAGTTCTCCAAAGACAAGCATATGATCTTTGGTTCTTGGCGATAATTCTCGCAGTAGGTAAACACCCTCATGGAGCGTACTCAATGCGTTGATTTGTTGCTTGATGTGACTCAAGACTTGACTTTGTGCATTGATAGGGATCAATTCTTTAATACAAGCAAAATGACGCTCTTCAATTTCAGTGAGAATCTCTTGGTATTTTAAATCTCCATTCGCTGCGAACTGCGCAGACTGCTGAATCATATTTGTGATGCCGCCTAAAGCTGAGACGACAACAACTTGTTGCTCGGGATTGTTTTGAATGATGTCCAGTACACGAGAAATACAGTTACTATCGGTAACTGAAGTTCCACCAAATTTTGCTACTATCATATTTCAGTTCATTGCAAACAAGCCACAGAAACAAACACTCGGCTTAGCAAAGCGCAAAAATATCAATTTTTAAGGTTGAAATGCTAGGATTTGTAAAAAATAATGTGAGTCAAATATGAAACCGAAGATTTGGCATCAAAATGACCAGAGATTACGACTTTGCAGGATTCTTTTCATGCGCAATCGAAAGGGTTAAATTCTCACTTTTTCCATCCCAATCAAATTGAAGCAAAGCGCCCTCTGGTATTTTGCGATTAACGATTTCCTCTGCAAGAACATCCTCGATATACTTCTGAATGGCACGACTGAGTGGACGAGCGCCAAATTCAGCATCAAAGCCCTTTTCATTTAGAAAAGAGATTGCTTTCTTGGACAAGCTCAGTGAAAAACCAAGTTCGTGAATCCTACCCTCCAATTCTTGAAGTTCGATTTTGATGATTTTAGCGATATGTTCTTTCTGAAGACTGTTAAAAATTACTACATCGTCAATTCGATTTAAGAATTCAGGAGCAAATGTTTTCTTCAATGCATTTTGAATAACGCTCTTTGTGTGGTCATTGGCTTGGGCTTTAATAGCAGCCGTTCCAAATCCGACTCCTAAACCAAAATCTTTGACCTGACGAGCTCCGATATTTGAGGTCATGATGATGATTGTATTTCTGAAATCAACACGTCTGCCAAGAGAATCTGTGATGAAACCGTCGTCGAGAATTTGCAGCAACATATTAAACACATCTGGGTGTGCCTTTTCAATTTCGTCGAGTAGAACAACTGCATAGGGCTTTCTTCTGACTTTTTCGGTAAGTTGTCCTCCTTCTTCATATCCCACATATCCTGGAGGTGCTCCGATCAATCGCGAAATCGCAAACTTTTCCATGTATTCACTCATGTCGATGCGGATAAGGGCATCTTGTGAATCAAATAGAGTAGTTGTTAAGACTTTTGCCAGCTGTGTTTTGCCAACACCCGTTTGGCCTAGAAAGATAAATGAGCCGATTGGTTTTTTAGGGTTTTTCAAGCCAGCTCGATTCCTTTGAATCGCACGTACTACTTTTTCAACGACTTGATCTTGTCCAATAATCTTGCTTTTAATCTCATCAGCTAGATTTGTCAAACGAATGCCTTCAGATTCCGCTACACGATTGACGGGGATTCCAGTCATCATAGAAACGACATCCGCGATATCCGACTCGTTTACAGTAACTCGATTTTCTTTTTGCGTTTCTTGCCATTCTTCTTGTGCGAGGATCAATTCCTTTTCGATTCGTTTTTCATCATCGCGAAGTTTGGCAGCTTCTTCGTATTTCTGTTTCTTGACGACGTTATTTTTTTCTTCACGAACGTCTTCAAGTTTCTGTTCGAGATCAACAATCTCTTCTGGTACATCCATATTGTTGATGTATACTCGTGAACCCGCCTCATCTAAAGCGTCAATCGCTTTGTCTGGTAAAAACCGATCTGACATATATCGATTTGTGAGTTTCACACAAGCCACAAGCGCCTCTTCGGTATAATTTACATTGTGATGCGATTCGTATTTGTCTTTAATATTTTGGAGGATTTCAATAGTTTCGTCAACGGAGGTTGGCTCAACGATTACCTTTTGAAACCTACGTTCGAGTGCGCCATCTTTTTCGATATGTTGTCGATACTCATCTAGGGTAGTCGCTCCGATACATTGAATTTCTCCTCGCGCCAATGCAGGTTTAAACATATTGGAAGCGTCCAGACTTCCAGTCGCTCCACCAGCGCCAACAATGGTGTGAATTTCATCGATAAACAGAATGATGTTATCGTTTTTTTCCAACTCATTCATCACAGCTTTCATGCGTTCCTCAAACTGCCCTCGGTATTTTGTGCCAGCGACAAGACTTGCCAGATCGAGGGTAACGACTCGTTTGTTGTAGAGAACACGGGCAACTTTCTTCTGGGTGATACGAAGTGCGAGTCCTTCGGCAATAGCCGACTTACCAACCCCAGGCTCTCCAATCAACAATGGATTGTTTTTCTTGCGTCGACTCAAAACCTGGGATACACGCTCAATTTCTTTGGATCGACCGATTACAGGATCGAGTTTATTTTCGATTGCTAAGGTAGTGAGGTCTCTTCCAAAATTATCAAGGACAGGAGTGCTCGATTTTTTACTTGATTTCGACTCGCTAGAGGTAAATGGGTTGTTTTTCTTTGGACTTGCATCATCTTCTGATTCTTCGGACATCGGAGATGACATAGATACATCCATAATCTCTTCACTTTCATCAGAGGAGATCAATTTGAATTGATCTTTCACAGTCTCATAGTCAACTTGTAGTTTGTGAAGTAATTTGGTGGTGGGATCGTTTTCATTTCGCAATATGCACAAAAGCAAGTGCGCTGTATTGATGGAAGGATTTTGAAAAAGCTTAGCTTCTAAAAAAGTTGTTTTTAGAGCACGTTCGGCTTGACGAGTTAAATGTAAATTCTTTTTGTTGTTGGTCAGTTGTTCTTGAGAAGAATTGGCAGGACTGAGGATTTCTACCTTTCGTCTCAAATAATCCAAATCAATTTCCAATGCACTTAAAATCGATATGGCTTTGCCACTACCATCACGTAATATACCGAGCATTAGATGCTCAGTACCGATAAAGTCATGCCCCAACCGAAGTGCCTCTTCCTTGCTGTAGCTAATCACGTCTTTTACACGTGGAGAAAAGTTATCATCCATACTAAATTTTCTTTTTCGACTTCACAGTCAAGTCATTGTTGTGCTAATCAACAAAAAAAATATAGAAATACAATGGAAAAATGAATAAAAATTGAATGATTTTTTTGAATAATGTGTTAATAAATTTGTTTAAAAACATCAAAATATTAATCAGCTAATACATAACGAATTAGTACATTAGCCATACCTTAAAAACTGATAAAATTACATAATATTTTATGTCTACTGAAGATAAGCTAATCCCAATCAATATTGAGGATGAAATGAAGTCGGCTTACATTGATTATTCAATGTCTGTCATCGTATCACGTGCATTGCCAGATGTTCGTGACGGAATGAAGCCCGTTCATCGCCGTGTTTTGTATGGTATGCACGACTTGGGAGTTCGTTCCAACAGTTCATACAAAAAATCAGCACGTATTGTTGGAGAAGTATTGGGGAAATATCACCCACATGGTGACAGCTCTGTTTATGACACCATGGTTCGTATGGCGCAGTCGTGGAGTTTGCGTTACTTGATGGTTGATGGCCAAGGGAACTTTGGTTCAATTGATGGCGATAGCCCAGCAGCTATGCGTTATACCGAGGCAAGGATGCAAAAAATTTCGGAAGAAATGCTCGCCGATATCGACAAGGATACCGTTGATCACCAGCTCAATTTTGATGACACTCTCAAAGAGCCTACCGTTCTTCCAACACGAGTGCCAAACTTGTTGATTAATGGTGCTTCAGGAATTGCTGTTGGTATGGCAACCAATATGCCACCACACAACCTCAAAGAAGTAGCTGAAGGTATTATTGCTCAAATCGATAACCCGGATATAACGATTGATGAGTTGATGGCCTATGTAAAAGCACCAGATTTTCCGACTGGTGGAATTATCTATGGATACGAGGGAGTCAAGGAAGCCTTCCACACAGGTAGAGGTCGTGTTGTTCTTCGAGCGAAGGCGGATATTCAAGAGGTAGATGGTCGTGAGTGTATTATTGTAACAGAGATTCCTTATCAGGTCAATAAAGCAGAAATGGTTCGCAAGACCGCAGAACTTGTCAATGACAAAAAAATCGAGGGGATTTCAAACATTCGTGATGAGTCCGACCGAAAGGGAATGAGAATCGTTTACATTCTTAAAAGAGATGCTGTGCCCAATATTGTTCTCAATATGTTGTACAAGTACACCTCTTTGCAATCTTCTTTCAGTGTGAACAATATCGCATTGGTCAATGGTCGTCCTGAATTATTAAATCTCAAACAACTTATTGGGCATTTTATCGACCACCGTCACGAAGTGGTAGTACGCAGAACGACTTTTGAGCTCAAAAAAGCGGAAGAGCGAGCACACATCCTTCAGGGGATGATTATTGCTTCTGACAATATTGATGAGGTCATCGCATTGATTAAAGCATCGTCAAATGCAGAAGAAGCCCGAAAAAAGTTAATTGCAAAATTTAGTCTTTCGGAGGTGCAAGCCAAAGCCATTGTTGAAATGCGCTTACGCCAGTTGACAGGACTGGAACAAGATAAATTGCGTGCAGAACACGACGAGCTGTTAACTACAATTGAAGACCTAAAGGATATTCTTGACAACAAAGAACGCCGTATGGGCATCATCAAAACGGAGACCAATCATGTTGTTGAAAAATACGGCGATGATCGTCGATCAGAAATCAACTTTGTGGGCGGCTCCTTCCGTATCGAGGATATGATTCCAGATGAAAAGGTTGTGATTACCATTTCTCATGCGGGGTATATTAAAAGAACTCCTTTAGCAGAGTATAAAACGCAAAACCGTGGGGGTGTTGGTCAAAAAGCATCAACGACAAGAAATGAAGACTTCTTGGAACATCTATTTGTTGGTACAAATCACCAATATATGCTCTTTTTCACCCAAAAAGGGAGATGTTTTTGGTTACGCGTATTTGAAATCCCAGAAGGATCCAAAACATCAAAAGGTCGCGCCATCCAAAACTTGATCAATATCGAACAAGACGATAAGGTCATGGCATTTATTTGCACGCAGGACTTAAAAGACGAGGAATACATTAACTCTCACTATGTCATTATGGCGACAAAGAAGGGTCAAGTGAAAAAGACCTCTTTGGAGCAATACTCAAGACCTCGATCAAACGGAATTAATGCCATTACGATTAAGGATGGTGATGTTTTGTTGGAAGCGAAGCTGACAACAGGCCAATCGCAAGTTGTGCTGGCTGTGAAGTCTGGCAAAGCGATTCGCTTTGAAGAAAATAAAACCAGACCGATGGGTCGTAACGCTTCAGGTGTTCGCGGTATCCGACTGGCAAATGATGCAGATGAGGTTATCGGTATGGTATCTGTAAATGATATGGACTCCGATATATTAGTTGTTTCTGAAAATGGCTATGGAAAGCGATCCAAATTGGAGGACTACCGCATGACCAACCGGGGTGGAAAAGGAGTCAAGACCATTTCGATTACTGATAAAACGGGAAGTCTTGTATCGATCAAAAATGTTTCAGATACCGATGATTTGATGATTATCAACCGATCAGGTATCGCCATTCGCATGGAGGTCGAAAGTCTTCGAGTAATGGGTAGAGCAACCCAAGGGGTTCGCCTAATCAATCTTCGCGATGATGACACAATCGCCGCTGTTGCAAAAGTGTTGAAAGATGACGAAGACATTGAAGACGTCGAAGATATCGAGGTCGATATGACTTCCGAGCCTGAAAATGAATCTTAAAATTAACCATCAAACGAAATTCCATGTTTAATAAAACCCTAATACCTTTTATTTTAATTCTTTCTTTTTACGTTTATGGACAAAAAAAAGAATTCAAAGCAGTAGATAAACTCGTTGAGAGTCAAGATTATGATAGTGCTTTGAATCAATTGTTGCCTCTGCAGTCAGTTGTAGAAGTTTCAGAACTAAAATATCAGGCACAATATCAGTTTTTAGCTGGCAAAATCTATGGCGGTCAAAAAGATTTCGAAGCCGCTTTTACTGCTTTTGATTCTGCTCGGCAACTCGAAACTGAAAATGGGTCTTCTAAATACACAGCAGAAATCGACAAATTGATGAACGATTTAAGTTTAGAAGCGATTAACAAAGCGATTGATGAAAATCAGAATGAGAACTACGCCGAGGCTTCAGACCTGTTAATTTTGGTTTATAATATCGACAAAGAGAAAAATACAGATTATTTGTATTATGCTGCTTCTAGTGCAGTTAATGGCGGGGATTATGATAAAGCACTTGCTTATTATCAAGAACTCAGGGAGTTAGATTATACGGGTTCAGTAGAAAAGTTCTATGCTACCGAAAATGAAACTGGAGAGGAGGTTGAACTGTCTGCGGAAAATTATGTTATTTTCAAAAAGTTGAAAGAGTATTCGAATTTTAGAACAGAAATGACAGAATCTAAACTTCCAGAAATCATCAAAAATATTGCACTGATCTATGTTCAGCAAAAACGAAATGATTTGGCGATCGGGGCAATTAAAAATGCTCGTGCAGTAAATCCTTTAGATGTTGGCTTGATTCTTACAGAAGCAAACTTGTACATTCAATTGGGTGACAAGCAAAAGTTTGCTGACTTGATGAAAGAGGCAATTGAGAAAGATCCGAATAATCACATTCTATACTTCAATTTAGGTGTGATAACCGCTGAACAAGGAGATCGTGTTAAAGCTCGCTCATATTACGAGAATGCTATCGAACTCGATTCATCTTATGCTGCATCATACCTCAACCTTGCAGCACTGATTTTGGACGGCGAACCAGAGCTAGTTGAAAAAATGAACTCCTTGGGGAATTCACGTGCCGATAACATCAAATACGAACAATTGCAAAAGCAAAGAGAGGGCTTGTTTCTTGAAGCTGTACCAGTATTAGAAAACCTTACTGAAATCGACCCTTCAAATGTTGAGGCATTGACTACGTTGAAAAATATATTTGGCACGATTGGCGATGCTACCAACTTTAAAAAGATGAAGGAAAATCTCGAAGCTTTAGGGGAATAGTTTCTAGGTCATTATTTCTACATGATTTTCTTGATCACACGAAGTTTGTGTGTGTGCGTATTCAGAGAGTTATTAAAAATGCCAGTTTGATCTAAACGATCAATTCTCACTTGCCCAAATGCATGAATAATATGGTAGTCAGGCATAATGATACCGACATGGGTGATTTTCCCCTCATGATCATCAAAAAATGCCAGATCGCCTGGTTCACTTTCGTCAATAAACCCAAGGGTTTCACCGTGTGCAGCTTGGAGATAAGCATCTCGTGGTAGCTGGATTCCATGTAGTTGATAAACACATTGTACAAAACCAGAACAATCAATACCAAAAGGGGATTTGCCACCCCACATATAAGGGCTATTCAGGTAGTGAAGTGCTGTACTGACAAGGTTGCTTTTTGGTTTGGTTTCAACCAGCTCTTTTCCCTCAAATCGATGACCGAGGATTTGGGCTGAACTCACCAAACTTCCAATCGGGGTGGGAAAGAGGATATCATTTTCCTTCCAAATAAAGTCAACCAACTCTGCTGCATATCTCTTTTTGGTATCTTGGAGGTTTTGAAAGATGCTTTTTTCAATAAACTGAAAGTGCTTGTTGTTGATCCAGCCCTCATATCCATCACCTTCATTCTGAATTTTTGACCAAGATTTTTGAAGGTCTAAAATAGTAAAAAA
>JAKMFI010000116.1 GCA_022425505.1 Flavobacteriaceae bacterium
TAGAACCCCTTTAATTTGCAAATGCCATAAGTTGAAACAACATTTTTTATATTTGCAAAGATTTACATGTAATTGCATGTAAAATTAGCACATTTTGACGAATGCCAAAGTATAAGTTTTATTACGACCAAGAGACCCTTTCTTACAAAAGAATTGAAGTCACCAACAGTGTTCGTTTTCGCAATGCTTTTGTTTTAATTACCGTTTCTGCACTTTTTGGGCTGATCATGTTGCTGGTATTGTTATCCTCCCCAGTGATTGAAACCCCTAAAGAGATTGCCCAAGCAAGAGAAATTGAGAATTACCAGCTACAGTATGAGCAGCTCAATCGCAAAATGAAACAGATTGAAAGTGTATTGGACAACTTGCAAGATCGTGACAACCAAATTTATCGAGTCATTTTTGAGGCAAACCCCATTTCGGACGATGTTCGGAAAGCGGGTTTTGGCGGAGTCAACCGATATGCTGATCTGGAAGGGTTTGATAATACTGAGTTGATTGTCAATACAACAAAAAAAATGGAAATTCTGTCCAAACAGATTGTGGTTCAATCCAAATCTCTTGACGAAATCCAAAGAATGGCGTTGGACAAAGAAGTGTTGCTCTCTGCCATTCCCTCCATTCAACCCATCAATAATGATAATCTCCGCCGTATGGCTTCGGGCTATGGTTGGCGTACTGACCCATTTACCAAATCGAGACGAATGCATAAAGGGATGGATTTTTCAGCGCCAACAGGCACACCAATCTATGCGCCCAGCGACGGTAAAGTAATCCGAGTAGATTCGCGTTCGGCTGGTTATGGAAAACATATTCGTATCGATCATGGATTTGGTTACGTCACCCTCTATGGACACTTGAGTGAGTACAATGTTCGTCGGGGTCAGCGAGTCAAACGTGGGGATGTGATTGGCTTTGTTGGAAACACAGGTCGCTCTGTGGCTCCCCACCTTCACTATGAGATACGAAAAGATGGAAAACATTTAAATCCCATCAATTTCTACTATGGGGATCTGAACACCGAAGAGTTTAATGCGTTGCTTGAAGCAGCCAACCGTGAAAATCAATCCCTTGACTAAATGCGTACCAAGCTGCCAGAAAAACTATATTACAGCATAGGCGAAATCGCTGAAGCCTTTGATGTCAATCCGTCATTGATTCGATTTTGGGAAAAGGAATTCGAGATTTTAACCCCGAAGAAAAACACCAAAGGAACTCGAAAATTTACCGCGCAGGATATTGATAAAATCGAGCTAATCCATTTTTTGGTCAAGGAAAGAGGGTTTACCTTGGAAGGAGCAAAAAAAGAAATCCATTCGCAAAACAGCAGTCAACATCAAATCGTTCGACGACTCAAATTCATTCGTGAGGAACTACTCCGTATTCGAGAAAACCTCTAGTTACTTCTTGCGAATAAATACATCAATCGTAGATCCCGTAAAGTCATAATGTTCTCTTAGTTTGTTCTCTAAAAATCGCTTGTATGGTTCTTTTACATATTGGGGTAGATTGCAGAAAAAAGCAAACTGGGGATGGTCACTGTGTAACTGTACGCAAAATTTGATTTTTACATACTTTCCCTTAATCGCTGGCGGTGGGTATTTCTGAATGATTGGGAGCATAAAGTCATTGAGCTCGCGAGTTGCGATTCGTTTGCTTCTTTTCTGATACACCTCCACAGCCGTCTCGATGGCTTTAAACACACGTTGCTTGGTGAGAGTTGATATAAAAACAATGGGGACATCTACAAAAGGAGCAATTTCCTCACGAATGGTTTCTGAAAATGCCTTGGTTGCCTGGGTGTCTTTTTCAACCAAATCCCACTTGTTGACCAAAACCACAATTCCTTTATGATTGCGAGCTGCCAACCAAAAGATGTTTTTAACTTGACTGTCAAAGGTTCTTGTAGCGTCAAATAACACCAGACAGACATCGGAGTATTCGATGGAACGCAACGCACGCATCACCGAATAAAATTCGATATTCTCTTTGACTTTAGATTTTTTTCGGATTCCTGCAGTATCCACAAGAACAAACTCAAATCCGTATTGGTTATAGACGGTATCAATGCTGTCTCGAGTCGTACCTGCCTGATCTGTAACGATGTTTCGTTCATGACCCAATAGGGCATTGATAAATGACGACTTTCCCGCATTTGGACGACCGACGACAGCAAATCGAGGTAAATCGCTGTTCTCGGGCTCTTTGCCCTCTGGAAGGGCATGGATTACCGCATCTAAGAGTTCGCCCGTACCTGATCCATTTACGGCAGAAATATGAAAAGTCTTATCGATCCCTAAAGCAAAAAACTCAACGGTATCGGGAACTCGCAAGGCGTTATCAACTTTGTTGATGACGAGCAAGACTGGCTTGTCCGATCGGTGTAATAGGCGTGCAACTTCTTCATCCATCACACTAACCCCGACTTCGACGTCCACGACAAACAGAATTGCGTCGGCCTCCTCAATGGCCACTTCGACTTGTTGGTCGATTTCAGCTTCTAAAGTATCATCGCCACCAACAACATATCCGCCCGTATCGATCAAGGTGATTTCTTTGCCGTTCCAGTCTGTTTTTCCGTAATGACGATCACGAGTCACTCCGCTTGTCGAATCTACAATGGCTTCTCTGCGCTGAATGAGTCGATTGAAAAGGGTTGACTTTCCAACGTTGGGTCTTCCGATAATGGCAACAAAATTGCTCAAAGGGTATTCATTTAGTTGGCAAAATTACTTCTTTTGAGAAGAAGAATAGCCAAAACGCTGCAATTGTGTATGATTTGATCGCCAATTTTTATTGACTTTGACAAACAATTCGAGGTGAATTTTCTTATTAAAAAAGCTTTCGAGGGCTATTCGTGCCTCCATACCAACATGTTTGATCGCGCTTCCCTTGCTACCCACGACAATCCCTTTTTGGGAGTTCCTTTCTACCACAATCACACTTCGAATTCGAATGATATTTTCTGTTTCTTCAAATCGCTCAGTCAACACCTCAACAGCATAGGGGATTTCCTTTTGATATCGCAAGAGGATTTGTTCCCGTATGGCCTCATTGACAAAAAACCGCTCGGGTTTGTCTGTGATTTGGTCCTTGGGAAAAAAAGGTGGATGATTGGGGAGTAGGGAAACAATACGATCTCGCAACTCCAAAACTCGGAAAGATTCAGTTGCAGAAATACTCCATACTTCGGCTTGGGGCAGTTTTTGTTGCCATGAAGATGCGAGTTGTGCGAGATCTTTTTGGTTCGATAGGTCAACCTTATTAAATACGAGGAGTAATTTGCCCGCAAAGTTGGCGATTCGTTTCCATGTATTTTCGTCAAATTCGTGCTTGTCATCGGCAGCCACAAGCAGAAGCATGATATCAGCATCTTCAAAAGTTGAGTTTGTGGCATCCATCATGCGCTCTTGCAAGGCATAATCGGGCTTGATAATTCCTGGTGTATCAGAGAAAACCACTTGGGCGTCAGGCGTATTATAAATTCCAAAGATTCGGTGTCTGGTTGTTTGTGCTTTGGCGGTAATGATGGACAGTTTTTGATCCAGAAAGGCATTCATCAGGGTGGATTTCCCTGCGTTTGGGTTTCCGATGATATTGACAAATCCTGCTTTATGCATAGATGGCAAAGGTACAAAACCCTTGTCGGGTATGGTGATTTTTTGTATCTTTGACGTCCTAATCGCGGGATAGA
>JAKMFI010000119.1 GCA_022425505.1 Flavobacteriaceae bacterium
ACTACAACTCCTATAAGGGTAATGCCTACGGGATGGCCAATACCCTAACACAAACCGCATTTTTGCGCCCCAAGCTCAAAAGTAAAAAAGTAAAGGATTTGTATTTCACAGGCCAGTTGACCGTACCTGGCCCTGGCGTTCCACCCGCTCTGATCTCAGGGAATATCGTTGCGGATATGATTGCGCCACTATAAAGTTTCAATGGCATGAAAACCGTTTTCCACCCTTCCAATTCAAGAGGATATGCAAACCATGGCTGGCTAGAAGCTCGTCATAGTTTTAGTTTTGCGAGTTGGTACCAACCCGATCGACTTCATTTTGGGGCATTGCGTGTACTCAACGATGATATCATCCAAGGGGGGATGGGCTTTGGCACCCATCCACACGACAATATGGAAATTGTGACCATTCCGCTCAAAGGGGATTTGGAGCACAAAGACTCTATGGGCAATGCTGCGGTTATTCAAGAGGGTGATATTCAGGTGATGAGCGCAGGAACGGGTGTCCAGCATTCGGAGTACAACAACAACCCTGATCAAGACATTAATTTGTTTCAGTTGTGGTTGTTTCCCAACAAGCGCAACGTAACGCCTCGCTACGACCAATTACCGATTCGTAGCTTGCACCAGAAAAATGCCTTTTTCCAAATTCTGTCTCCATCAGCCGATGATCAAGGGGTTTGGATTCATCAAGATGCTTGGATGCATATCCTCGATGCGGATCCGGGTCAATCTTTTGATTACGATTTGCAAAGTCCAGACCACGGGGTGTATATAATCGTGATTGAAGGTGAAGTGGAAGTTTGCGATCAAACCCTTTCTCGCCGTGATGCCATTGGGGTTTGGGAAACCCAAAAGGTGGAGATCAAAACAAAGGCCAATTCCGAACTTCTTCTGGTTCAAGTACCCATGATTCAGTTGGCGTAGTCGATTTTTGAGTACATTGCATTTCCAATTCAATCGCCCATGTTACAAATCATTCATATTGAGGGGATGACATGCCAAGGTTGTGCCTCGTCTGTAGAGAAAGTTATCGCACAACTCCCCACTGTGGAAAGCGTTAGCGCCAACCCTAAAACTGGGGTGGTAACGGTTTTGCAGCAATCCCCAGTCCATCCCGATGAGATCAAAGCGGTTTTACCGCCCAAATACCCACTGGTCGATAATCCATCAACAGTCCCTTCAAAAGCCAAACAACTTTTTCCACTCGGACTGATTTTCGTGTTCCTGATAGGGGGAACAACAATCATCCATTTTCCCATTTTTGAAACACAAGCGGTTTTGCCCGATTTTATGGGTTTGTTTTTTGTCGTGTTTTCGTTTTTTAAGTTTCTTGACCTAAAAGGGTTTCAAGATAGCTTTAGGCGATATGACCCATTGGCTAAATCCCTTCCCATCTATGGTTGGGTGTATCCGTTTGTAGAGCTTGCATTGGGCGTTCTTTTTTTGATGCGTTTAGAAGTTCAACTGGCACTTTGGCTGACTTTGGGGATTTTGAGCATCACGACGTTTGGGGTAGTCAGGGTATTGCTGTCTAAACAACAAATTCAATGTGCATGTTTGGGTTCGGTGCTCAACCTCCCTATGACCGATGCCACTTTTATTGAAAATGCAGTGATGATTGGTATGGCAGGGTGGATGCTTTTATAGCTGTCCGACAAATACCGCCAAAGCGTTTTGGAATTGGGATTCCAATTTCGAATCTAAGATGCCCTTATTTTCATCAAAGTTTATCGGAAAATTTGGAAGGGAAAAACTGGGGATCTCATAAGGGTTTTTCCTTGCGATTCGGTTGTGAGCTTGCTCCAAAACGGTTTTGGCACCCTGATCACCATCATTGGTTGCCATCAAAAACATGGGCTTGGAATACCATATATCACCCTTAAATCGAGAGATCCAATCAAAGATATTTTTAAACGCTGCCGAATAGGAACTGTTGTGCTCGGCAAAGGAAATGATGCTCCCATCTGCCGACAAAAGTAAGTCTTTAAAATCATGTGCAAGCTGGGGAAAGCCATACTTGTTTTGGCGATCTACACTAAAAATAGGCATCTCATAATCGTTTAAATCCAAAATTGTTGCTTTAGCATTTGGCACACAGGAAGCAGCATAAGTCGCCAATTTTTTATTGATGGAATTGATAGAGGAACTCGCGCCAAAGGCAATGATATTTTTCATGGGTTGCAAATTACAAATTCTGTTTGGTTTTAAAACTTCGTTTTTGGGTGTGCCTAACATAAAGATAAGTGATATCTTTATCATGATGGGGCAAGTCGTTTATCTTCACTTTTTCAGCTACAATCAACATCGCTTTTGGGCGTTTACCCAAATGCAACGCGCACATGCTGGTTTGCGAGACTGTAAGGGATTGCAGTTTTATAAAATGTTGGGAACGGGTGCGGGTGCGGGTTTTAGCTTACGCCCCGATTTTTCGACCTATGCCTTGCTCAGCGTTTGGGACAGTGAAGACGACAATAAACAGGCCTTTGCGAGTTCACCCGTTTTACGGTCGTTTTTTGACCGATCTTCAGCGCAACGCATCTATGCATTACGTCCCATCCATACCCATGGGAAATGGAGTGGTCAGTCGCCTTTTGTTGTGCAAGAACCCTTGGGCGATAAACCCATAGGCGTTATCACCCGCGCCACACTCAACCCCTCGCGGCTGATTGATTTTTGGCGGCATGTCCCACAAGCATCGCAAGCGATAAAAGAAGCAAAAGGCGTTGGATTTTTTAAAGGGATTGGCGAATGGCCTTTTGTGCAACAAGCGACCTTTAGCGTATGGGAAAACACCGAAGCGATTCGTACGTTTGCCTATGTGTCTCAGGCACACGCCTCGATTGTCAAAAAGACAAGAGAACGCAAATGGTACAAAGAAGATATGTTTAATCGTTTCGAGGTATTAAGCGAAGAAAAAACACCTTTGACATGAGCAAGCAAGCAATCGTAATTGGTTCGGGCATCGCAGGCATTGCCACATCGATTCGGTTGGCTTGTCAGGGGTTTGCGGTTTCCGTTTTTGAAAAAAACGAATATGCAGGGGGAAAATTGTCTTCCTTTTCACTAGGGGATTACCGATTTGATTTTGGGCCTTCGTTGTTTACCATGCCGCATTTTGTCGATGAGCTTTTTGAGTTGGCTAACGAAAATCCACGAGACCATTTTCAGTACAAACGCAAAGAGATTGGGTGTAAATACTACTGGGAAGATGGTGTTCGACTCCATGCCTATGGCGATAACGAACAGTTTTTGGAAGAAGTTGATGATAAATTGGGGGTGCCAAAACACCAACTGCAAGATTATCTTACCCAAGCCGAGAAAAAATACAATCGAACCGTATCCATATTTTTAGAACAATCCTTACACAAATGGCGGACCTATCTGAACAAAGCTACTTTGGAGGGCATTTTCTATTTGTTTTCCTACGAACTCGACACCACCCTGCACAAGGTCAACACCCGCCGATTGAAAGAACCACATTTGGTACAGTTCTATGACCGCTTTGCGACCTATAACGGTTCCAACCCCTACCAAACGCCCGGTATGATGACCTTAATTCAACACCTCGAGCAGCACTATGGCACGTTTGTCCCTGAAAAGGGCATGGTTGATATCACCAATAGCTTGGTTGCCCTCGCCAAACGAAACGGGGTTCAGTTTCACTACAACGCAGCCGTTGATGAGATTGTTGTGGATAACAAGACAGCGGTAGGCATACGGGCGAATGGCACAACGCACAAAGCTGATGTGGTGGTATCCAATATGGATGTCTTACCGACGTATCGGCATTTACTATCGACACAAAAAGCGCCAGAAAAAAGTCTTCGGCAAGAACGGTCGAGCTCAGCTGTGATTTTTTACTGGGGGGTCAATCGGTCGTTTCCCGACTTGGATTTGCATAACATCTTTTTTAGTGAGGACTACAAAGCAGAATTTGATGCTTTATTTACAGTCAAAACTCTAGCTGCTGATCCTACGGTCTATGTCAATATCACGGCCAAAGACGTGCCAGGCGATGCCCCAGCGGGCAAGGAAAACTGGTTTGTGATGATCAATGCGCCCCATGATATAGGTCAGGACTGGGATTCGCTATCGCAAGAATTGCGGAAACGTGTATTGAACAAGCTCAATCGGAATTTAAAGATAAAACTTGAAGAGTGTATAGAGGAAGAGTTTGTGGTAACCCCACCCATGATTGAGGATAAGACAGTTTCTTTTACGGGTGCTTTATATGGTGCGGCAAGCAATGACCGTATGGCTGCCTTTTTGCGTCATCCAAATTTTTCGCGTCAAATTTCAAACTTGTATTTTTGTGGAGGGAGTGTACATCCAGGAGGCGGGATTCCCTTGTGTTTACTTTCTGCCAAAATCGTCGCTAATCTAGTTAAAGACCAATGATACATATTCTTATTCCAAAAGAGCGCACCACACAAATTTCTGTGGGGATGATTTGGTTGTTTCATATTAGTGGTGTCTTTGGGATTTTGTATGGCAACAGAGAGTTTTTTTTACAAACCACCCCTATCAACTTATTTTTTACTTTGGTGTTGTTGTTTGTCAACCTTAAAAACCCCGATCGTAGTACGGCATGGGCTGCAATATTGGCCTTTAGCCTTGGGATGTTAGTTGAGATATTAGGTGTAAACTATGGGTTGATTTTTGGGTCGTATTCCTATGGCGAAAACCTTGGGGTTAAAATTCTTGGTGTTCCTGTTCTGATCGGTGCCAATTGGGTTATGCTGAGTTTTATCACAGGGGCGATGGGAGATGCGTTTTGGAAAAACAATAAAATTTTAGCTGCCGTTTCTGGTGCAGTAGTTATGGTCCTTATTGATTTGGTGATTGAGCCCGTAGCACCCATTTTCGATTATTGGACGTTTACCGAGCATGTTGCTCCTCTGTCAAACTATATTGGTTGGTTTTTAGTTGCTTTGCCCATTCAGTTAGGCGTACAGTATTGGATTCGCGAAAAAGAATACACCTTTTCAGCACATCTTGTGCTGGTTCACTTTTTATTTTTTGGGGTATTTGCCCTCCAATAGCCCCGTAGTTCAACGGATAGAATAGAAGTTTCCTAAACTTTAGATCCAGGTT
>JAKMFI010000127.1 GCA_022425505.1 Flavobacteriaceae bacterium
ATTTGCTCATCTCCAACAAGATCAATATCAGGGGAAGTCGTATCGCTAACTTCAACTGCTCGATAAAGAACTGTCGAATTCCCATCAGAATCAATGATACTATATTGTACAGAATATGATCCTAAAACTGAGGTGTTTATCGATTCGCTAATCGAAATTTGATCAGAAACATCCCCATCAGGAACATCAAAGGCATTAGCACCAAGCTCAACATAAGTGCTTCCAGCCTCTAACTGAAGTGGGTTTGCTCCTTGTAAAGTGATAACGGGCGGGCTACCCACAACGACTGTTCGTGTTGCTTGAGTATTATTTCCTTCATTATCAGAAACCGTATAAGTCACATAATAAACGCCAACCGTTGAGGTATCAACACTAGAAACTGTGATAATATCTGCCGTTACATCTCCGTCATGGGCATCAACTGCTGTAGCTCCACCTTCATTGTAGGAATCACCAACTTGAAGATTGATTTCTTCAGGCCCGTTTAGGGAGATCGTAGGGGGTGTGGAATCTTCCACGATGACTGTTCTACTGACTTGAGCAGTGTTAGATGAGCTATCTGAAACAGCGTAAGTAAATGCGTACTCTCCCAGTGTTTCAGTGTCAACTGTATTCGATGAGGTTAAAGAAGTGTTTAGGTTTCCACCATAATTGTCAGTAGCCGTTGCGCCAGCATCTGTGTAAGTCGTTTGATACTCAATTGTTACCGTTGTATTCCCAACAAGACTGATCACTGGGTCAACTGTGTCAACAACCTGAACCGTTCGCTGTTCCTGTGCAGTGTTATCTGAGCTGTCCTGTACGGTATATTCTACCGTATAAGTCCCCAACATATTGGGATTTACGTTATTATCAGTTGAAATTTGCGAGGAAAGATTACCGTCATAGTTGTCATTTGCAGTTGCACCGGGATCTACATAAATTGTACCCACATCATGGGTTAACGTTGAAAACCCTAACAAATTAATCGTCGGGTTTGTGTCGTCTACAACATTGACCGTTCTGAACTTTTCAGTAGCAGGGTTACCAGCTTCGTCACTGACATTATAATATATGGAGTTCTCTCCGACAACCGAGTTGTCAACGCTTCCTGTCTGAACAATATCCAAAGTCAAATCGCCATCATAGTTATCCGTGGCTGTAGCGCCTTCGTCATTGTAGGTTGTACCTAAAGTAATTGTAGTTGGGTTATCTCCTGTGATATCAATGGTTGGAGAAGTTGTATCCACAACATTTACGATGCGTTGTGTAGTACCAACATTTCCAGAGCTATCCTCAGCACTATATGTAATAGTATAAGGTCCTACTACCTCCTCAGTGACTGTCCCAGTTGTAGCAATAGAATTGGTAACCGAAAAGCCTGGGTCATAATTGTCAGTAGCTGTGGCACCAAGCTCATAATAGGTAGATCCCACTTCAATCGAAATTGGACTAGAACCTGTAATTGTAACTACAGGTGGTTGACTATCAACAACACGAATTATACGAGTTTCGCTCGCAGCGTTTCCATCTGAATCTGTAACACTGTAAATAACATTGTAATCCCCAATTACATTCGTGTTAACTTCTGAGACTCCAGAAATCGTAACAGCACTCGTCAAATCTTCATCAATATCTTCATTGTCTTGAGCAGTAGCTCCTAACTCTGTGTATGAAGATCCAACTTCAATAATTTGTATGTCAGTTACATTTAGTGTAATTACTGGAGGATTGACTGGGGAGGAGGTTGTTGAACCAATAGGAAAGTTGTTTGCCGAGACTGACAGCAAGCTGAATAGTCCGATAAAGTATGGCGCAACTAAACGAACAAAACGGTTTGAAATCGCTTCAAATTTCATCAAGTCCTTGGTTCAAATTTTGGCTAAATTAGTCAATAAATTTTTCATACACTGTAAAACCTTCGATTTTAACAAGATTAAAAAACAAAAAAAGCTCCCCATTTTCAGGAAAGCTTCTCATTGGCTCTCTTACGAACCTCTTGTAAACCAATGGTTTACAAGCAACACAACATCTTAAAATCTTTACTTAACAAATAAGCTTTGCGGTCTGGACGGGAATCGAACCCATTCATAATTACCTGACAATCAAA
>JAKMFI010000078.1 GCA_022425505.1 Flavobacteriaceae bacterium
AAAGCCAAAAACAAATCTTTAACTGTTGTTGAGGATTTTGATTTTGATACGCCAAAGACAAAATCGTTTACGGCAGTATTGGATGCGCTTGGCGTTTCTGATAAGAAGTCATTGTTGGTACTTGGAGCAGCATCTAAAAACGTATATATGTCAGCTCGTAATTTACAACGTGCTGAGGTTGTTACCGATGCAGAGCTGAGTACCTATAAAATTGTCAATGCGCAGCATTTGATTTTGGCAGAGAGCGCTGTGAATTCTATCAATTCTAATTTGAATACAAAATAAAGAACTCATGAGTGTATTGATAAAACCTGTCGTAACAGAAAAAACAACCAGCGAAAGCGAGTTGAGAAATCGCTACACGTTTTTGGTAGATCCAAAAGCAAACAAAGTAGAGATTAAAAAAGCAGTCGAGGCCACATATGGTGTGACTGTTGATAAAGTAAGAACTTTGATTTACGGTCCAGAGCGCAGAACACGCTATACCAAAACCGGAATTCAGCATGGGAAAACCAATGCAACTAAACGTGCCATAGTACAGGTTGCAGAAGGGGATCAAATTGATTTTTATAGTAATTTATAATCAAATAGGATGTCAGTTAGAAAACTAAAACCTATAACTCCTGGACAGCGCGGTAGAGTGGTCAATGGATACGACGCCATCACCACTGATAAGCCGGAGAAAAGTTTACTTTCTTCGAAAAAACGTTCAGGTGGTCGTAACAACAGTGGTCGAATGACTGTTCGCTATCGTGGTGGAGGTCACAAAAGACGCTACCGTATCATTGACTTCAAACGCAATCGTTTTGATAGTCCTGCTGAGGTATTGAGCATAGAGTACGATCCGAATCGATCTGCTTTTATCGCTTTGACTCAGTTTAAAGACGGAGAAAAAAGATACATGATTGCGCAAAACGGATTACAAGTTGGCCAAAAGGTCGTTTCAGGTGAGAAAGTTGCTCCTGAAATCGGAAATGCAATGGCACTGGCAAATATTCCTCTTGGTACAATTATCTCATGTATTGAGCTTCATCCTGGAAAAGGTGCAGCAATTGCGAGAAGTGCTGGATCATTTGCGCAGTTGATGGCTCGTGAAGGAAAGTTTGCAACGATCAAACTTCCATCTGGTGAAACCCGCTTGATTCTCACAACTTGTATGGCTACAATTGGAGCAGTTTCTAACTCCGATCATCAGTTACTTGTTTCAGGTAAAGCAGGTCGGACACGTTGGCTAGGTAGACGCCCACGTACCCGTCCAGTTGCTATGAACCCTGTCGATCACCCAATGGGTGGTGGTGAAGGCCGTGCTTCTGGAGGACATCCTCGATCTAAAAATGGAATTCCTGCTAAAGGATACCGTACAAGAAATAAAACAAAAGCATCCAACCGATATATCGTTGAACGTAGAAGAAAATAATCATGGCTAGATCATTAAAAAAAGGACCTTATGTACACTATAGCTTGATAAAAAAGCTACAAGCAAACCTTGATTCTGGTAAAAAGAATGTCATTAAAACATGGTCACGTGCGTCGATGATTACACCAGATTTTGTTGGTCAGACAATAGCTGTTCACAACGGTAAGCAATTTATTCCTGTGTATATCACAGAAAACATGGTCGGACATAAATTGGGTGAATTTTCACCAACACGTAATTTTAGAGGCCATGCAGGTGCGAAAAATAAAGGTAAAAAATAACTATGGGAGTTCGTAAACGCAAATCCGCAGAAGAGTTGAAAGAATCACGCAAGCACATTGCATTTGCAAAGCTAAACAACTGCCCAACATCTCCACGTAAGATGCGTCTGATGGCAGATTTGATTCGTGGTGAAGGAGTTGATAAGGCCCTATCGGTTCTCCGATTCAGCCCAAAAGAATCATCAGTTCGATTGGAAAAGCTGTTGTTATCAGCAGTAGCCAATTGGCAAGCTAAAAACGAAGACGGTGATGTAGAAAAAGCCGGCTTGTTTGTAAAAGAAATTCGTGTGGATAGCGCACGTATGCTTAAAAGATTACGCCCGGCTCCTCAAGGTCGTGCGCATCGTATTCGTAAACGCTCAAACCATGTTACACTGGTGTTAGGAGCTCAAGATAACGCTCAAAGCTAATAAGGACTATGGGACAAAAAACAAATCCAATTGGTAATCGAATAGGAATCATCCGCGGATGGGAGTCCAACTGGTATGGTGGAAGAGACTATGGCGATAAGTTGTCTGAAGACGACAAAATCCGTCGTTATGTACATGCTCGTCTTGCTAAAGCAAGTGTTTCTCGAATTTTTATTGAAAGAACGCTCAAGCTTGTTACCGTAACGATTACAACGGCTCGCCCTGGGATTATCATCGGTAAAGGTGGATCAGAGGTTGATCGTTTAAAGGAAGAGCTAAAGAAAATCACAGGAAAAGAGGTTCAACTCAATATCTTTGAGATTAAACGTCCTGAGCTCGAAGCTCAACTTGTTGCAGCGAGTATTGCTCGTCAAATTGAAAGTCGAATTTCGTACCGTCGCGCCATCAAGATGGCGATTGCGGCCTCTATGCGTATGAATGCAGAAGGAATTAAGGTTCAAATTTCTGGTCGGTTGAATGGTGCCGAAATGGCTCGCTCCGAAAGCTATAAAGATGGTCGGATTCCATTATCTACGTTCCGTGCTGACATCGACTATGCTTTGGTTGAGGCCAAAACAACCTATGGCCGTATAGGGATCAAGGTTTGGATCATGAAAGGCGAAGTATATGGAAAGCGTGAGCTCTCACCACTTGTTGGGATGAGTTTAAACGCAACGAAAGGTAAAAATGATAAACGTTCTGGCCGAGGAGGTCGAAGAAGAAAGTAAAGCATTATGTTATCACCTAAGAAAACAAAATATAGGAAAATGCAGAAAGGCCGTATGAAAGGCCTCTCACAGCGTGGACATCGATTGTCAAACGGAATGTTTGGCGTCAAAGCGCTGGACTCTGTTTTTGTCACCTCTCGTCAAATTGAAGCTGCACGTATCGCAGCCACTCGTTATATGAAGAGAGAAGGACAGTTATGGATCAAGATTTTCCCAGATAAGCCCATCACAAAAAAGCCACTAGAGGTTCGTATGGGTAAGGGTAAAGGAGCTTTAGATCACTACGTTGCTGTGGTCAAGCCCGGACGTATATTATTTGAGATTTCAGGTGTGCCGATTGATGTTGCTAAGGAAGCATTGCGTTTGGCATCACAAAAACTACCTGTAAAAACAAAATTTGTAATTGCGCGTGATTACGACGCTTAATAGTAAAATTATGAAGCAAAAGGAAGTCAATACCATGACATTGGACGAGCTGCAAGACAAGTTGGCTCAACTGCAGAAAAGCTATAAAGAAGCAAAATTTACGCATGCGCTTTCTAATTTGGAGAACCCCTTGCAACTGCGTTCGCAGCGAAGAGTTATCGCAAGATTGCAAACAGAATTAAACCGACGTAAAACGCAAGAGGCCTAATTGATTATGGAAACAAGAAATTTAAGAAAAGAACGAATTGGTATGGTAACCAGCAACAAAATGCAAAAGTCAATTGTTGTCAGTGAGGTTAAGCGTGTGAAACACCCGATGTATGGAAAGTTTGTATTGAAATCGAAGAAGTACGTAGCTCATGACGAGAAAAACGACTGTAACATTGGGGATACGGTTCGTATTATGGAAACCCGACCACTGAGTGCTTCTAAATGTTGGAGACTGGTGGAAATTATTGAAAGAGCAAAATAATGGTACAACAAGAATCAAGACTTAACGTTGCGGACAATACAGGTGCCAAAGAGGTACTTACAATCCGTGTTCTAGGAGGAACCAAACGCAGATATGCATCTATTGGAGACAAAATTGTCGTTACAGTCAAAGACTCAACTCCGAATGGTACGGTAAAAAAGGGGCAAGTATCAACCGCTGTCGTCGTACGAACAAAGAAAGAAATTCGTCGTCCTGACGGGTCATACATCCGATTTGATGAAAATGCTTGTGTATTGCTCGAACCAAGTGGGGAGATGCGTGGAACTCGTGTTTTTGGCCCTGTGGCACGTGAGTTACGAGATAAAAAATTTATGAAAATTATATCCTTAGCACCTGAGGTTTTATAAGTAGATAGGTATGAAAAAATTAAAAATCAAAACAGGAGATACAGTTCGAGTCATTGCTGGTGACCACAAAGGTTCTGAAGGTAAGATTCTAAAGTTATTTTCCGATAAAGACAAGGCCATTGTGGAAGGGGTCAATGTGGTGAAACGTCACACCAAGCCCAACGCACAAAATCCACAAGGTGGAATTGTAGAAAAAGAAGCAGCGATTCATATCTCTAACCTTTCGTTGCTGACAACCAGTGGTGAAACTACTCGAGTAGGATACCAAATGAATGGGGATACTAAGGAGCGGATTTCACGAAAAACAAAAGAAGTAATCTAATGGTACCTAGACTAAAAGAAGAGTATAAAGAGCGAGTTGTTGGTGCGATGACTGAAGAATTTAGTTATCGAAACAGAATGGAAGTTCCCAAACTCCAAAAGATTGTGATCAGTCGGGGTGTTGGAGCTGCTGTTGCAGATAAAAAATTGGTAGAGCATGCGATTGAAGAGCTGACCTTAATCTCTGGTCAAAAAGCAGTTGCTACGCTTTCTAAAAAGGACGTTTCCAACTTTAAGTTGCGAAAAGGGGTGCCAATTGGTGCCCGTGTAACATTGCGCGGAGATCGCATGTACGAATTTTTAGACAGATTGGTTACCGCTGCACTTCCACGGGTACGTGACTTTCAAGGAATCAAAGCCAGCGGCTTTGACGGAAGAGGAAACTATAACCTTGGGATTACAGAACAAATTATCTTTCCAGAGATCGACATAGATAAGGTTGCCAAGATCGCTGGAATGGACATCACTTTTGTGACGTCTGCAGAAACTGATAAAGAAGCAAAATCATTACTAGCTCAATTGGGCTTGCCTTTTAAAAACAATTAATATGGCTAAAGAATCGATGAAGGCCCGCGAGGTCAAACGTGCAAAACTCAATGCGAAATATGCTGCAAAACGAAAGGCATTGCTAGAAGCTGGTGATTATGAAGCTTTGCAAAAGCTTCCAAAAAACTCATCGCCTGTGCGCATGCACAATCGTTGCAAATTGACTGGTCGCCCAAAGGGCTATATGCGTCAGTTTGGAATTTCAAGAGTGATGTTTCGCGAAATGGCAAATAAAGGTTTAATCCCTGGTGTAAGAAAAGCCAGTTGGTAAATAGATAAGTATGAACACAGATCCAATAGCAGATTTTTTAACACGTGTCAGAAATGCCAATAGCGCAGGACATCGTGTTGTTGAAGTTCCCGCTTCAAAACTGAAGTTAGAGATTACCAAAATCCTTTTTGATCAGGGATACATTCTCAGCTACAAGTCGGAAAATGGTAGCGCTCAGGGAATAATAAAGATCGCATTGAAATACGATTCGATAACAAAAGACCCTGTCATCAAGAAACTGCAGCGCGCGAGCACGCCGGGACTTCGTAAATACACAGGTTCTGTCGATATTCCACGTGTGCTCAATGGACTTGGTATTGCCATCATGTCTACATCTCATGGGGTGATGACTGGAAAACAAGCAAAAAAAGAAAATGTAGGTGGAGAAGTACTCTGCTACGTATATTAAAAGAACAGTAAATAAGCACAAATGTCACGAGTAGGAAACAACCCGATAGCAATTCCAGAAGGTGTGGTCGTTGATATTCATTCTAACCAAATTACCGTCAAAGGGAAGTTGGGAGAACTGAGTCAGCCATATGATACAGTTACATTTTCCCAAGAAGATGCTGTACTGAAAATAAGCAGACCTTCTGAAGCCAAGCCAGATAAAGCAAAACATGGCTTATATCGTGCTTTGGTCAATAATATGGTCGAAGGGGTTTCAAAAGGGTTTACTAAAGAATTGGAACTTGTCGGAGTTGGATATCGTGCTTCGAATCAAGGTCAAAAGTTAGATCTTGCTTTAGGATTTTCTCACAATATTGTTTTTGAGATTCCCAGCGAAGTGAAAGTGGAAACGATTTCAGAGAAAGGTAAAAATCCAATTATCAAACTGTCTTCACACGACAAGCAATTGTTAGGTACTGTGGTTGCCAAGATTCGGTCTTTCCGCAAGCCAGAGCCTTACAAAGGAAAAGGAGTCAAGTTTGTTGGAGAACAAATTCGTAGAAAAGCAGGTAAATCTGCGTAATTAAAAAGATATGAAACAATCGAAAACACAACGAAGATTTCGCATCAAGCGTCGATTTAAGGCAACCGTTTCAGGTACGTCTGATCAGCCACGCATGTCTGTTTTCAGAAGTAATAAAGAGATTTATGCTCAAATTATCAATGATGAAACTGGAAAAACGCTGGCTGCTGCATCGTCTCGTGATAAAGATGTTACTGGTAAAGGATCATCGAAAACCGAACAAGCTGGTTTGGTTGGAAAGCTGATCGCTGAGAAAGCATTGGCTGCTGGTGTGACTGCGATTCGATTTGACCGTGGTGGATATTTGTACCATGGACGTGTTAAATCGCTTGCAGATGGTGCTCGCGAGGGAGGATTAAAATTTTAATTGAAATATGTATCAAAACTATAAAAATATAGAATTCGTCAAGCCAGGAGGATTAGATCTCAAAGATCGTCTTGTTGGCGTTCAGCGTGTGACAAAAGTAACCAAGGGTGGACGTGCTTTTGGGTTTTCTGCGATTGTTGTTGTAGGCGATGAAAACGGTGTTGTCGGACATGGACTGGGAAAATCTAAGGAGGTTAGCGAAGCAATCGCAAAAGCGGTTGAAGATGCAAAGAAAAATCTGGTTCGTATTCCGATTCATAAAGGAACGCTTCCTCACCAACAAAAAGGAAAGTTTGGTGGTGCCCGCGTATATCTACAACCTGCATCTACGGGTACAGGAGTAATCGCTGGTGGTGCTGTTCGTGCAGTACTTGAGGCAGTTGGGGTACATGACGTACTTTCTAAATCTCAAGGATCATCCAACCCCCACAATGTTGTTAAGGCAACCTTTGATGCGCTTCTACAATTGCGCAACGCAAACGTGATCGCCAAACAACGTGGTATTTCTCTTGAAAAAGTTTATAACGGATAACGACATGGGAAAAATTAAAGTAACACAAACGCGTAGCTACATCAAGCGTCCTGAAAACCAAAAGCGAACGCTTAAAGCACTCGGATTAAAAAACATTGGTCACTCTGTTGAGCATGATGATTCTGCTGTTGTGCTTGGAATGATAGATAAAGTGAAACACCTTGTTTCTGTAGAACAACTATAAGTTATGGAATTAGGAAATTTAAAACCCGCTAAGGGATCTGTAAAATCTGCTAACAAACGACTCGGTCGTGGTCAAGGATCAGGATCTGGTGGTACAGCAACACGTGGTCATAAGGGAGCCAAATCTCGTTCTGGTTATTCGAAGAAAATCGGATTTGAGGGTGGTCAAATGCCTTTGCAACGTCGCGTTCCCAAGTTTGGATTTACCAACATCAACCGAAAGGAGTATCAAGGGATTAACCTCGATACTTTACAGCAGTTGGTAGATGCCAAAAAAGTAAAAAAAGAGATTTCTCTTGCTCAATTTGTTGATTTACGACTTGCAGGAAAAAACGATTTGGTTAAAATTTTAGGCCGTGGCACACTGTCAGCGCCATTGAAGATAACAGCACACAAATTCACAGCATCTGCCAAAGCTGCCATAGAAGCAGCAGGCGGAGAAGCGATAGATGCTTAATTCATTATGAGACAATTTTTAGAAGCGATAAAGAATATTTGGAAAATTGAAGAGTTGAGAAACCGTGTGGGTCTCACATTGGGCTTGTTACTTGTCTATCGTGTAGGTGCACAGGTTGTTCTTCCCGGAATTGATTCGGTTCAGCTTTCCGAACTTGCCAACCGTACTGACGGTGGCGGGCTTTTGGGGATTTTAAATGCTTTTACTGGGGGTGCATTTGCCAATGCCTCTATTTTTGCTTTGGGAATTATGCCCTACATTTCTGCTTCTATTGTTGTTCAATTGATGGGGATAGCCGTTCCCTATCTTCAAAAATTACAAAAAGAAGGCGAAAGTGGCCGTCGAACAATTAACCAGATAACGCGATGGTTGACGATCGCCATTTGTATTGTTCAAGCACCAGCTTATCTTTATGGACTAGGTGCGCTAGGCGTTCCCGACTCTGCTTTCTTGCTCGGTAAAGGACCTACCTTTATCATTACTTCGGTTATCATATTGGTAACAGGAACCATCTTTGCGATGTGGTTGGGTGAAAAAATTACAGATAAAGGAATTGGAAATGGAATTTCTTTACTGATTACAGTTGGTATTATTGCTACAATGCCATTGTCTTTTGTGCAAGAATTTGTCTCTAGAGTAACTGAAAACAATGGTGGTCTGATTATGATTTTAGTTGAGTTGGTCATTTGGATTATTGTCAATGGGCTCTGTGTGCTTTTGGTTTTGGCGGTTCGTCAAATTCCCGTTCAATATGCACGTCGTACAGCAGCTGGAGGATATGCAAAAAATCAAGGGAGTGCTCGTCAGTACATTCCATTAAAACTCAACGCATCAGGAGTTATGCCAATTATCTTTGCACAAGCGATTATGTTTGCACCAGCATACCTTGGACAAGCGATTGGCAACAATGCTGTCGGTCAATGGATGCAAGCATCTTTCTCCGACATTTTTGGCCTTTGGTACAATGTATTGTTTGGAATATTAATCATTGTATTTACCTATTTCTACACTGCGATTACGGTTCCGACCAATAAGATGGCCGATGACCTAAAGCGAAATGGGGGGTTTATTCCTGGCATCCGTCCAGGCGGAGAAACGGCTGACTTTTTGGATCGTGTGATGTCGCACATCACTTTCCCTGGGTCGTTGTTTTTAGCAGCAATCGCTGTGTTACCAGCTGTTGCATACCAATTGTTGGGATTACAGCAAGGTTGGGCACTATTTTACGGAGGAACTTCACTTTTGATTATGGTTGGAGTTGCTATCGATACGATTCAGCAAGTCAATGCGTACTTGCTTAACCGTCATTATGACGGATTGATGACAACGGGAAATAAAAGAAAAGGATAATCATGGCGAAGCAACCTGCAATAGAGCAAGACGGACAGATTATTGAGGCCTTATCCAATGCCATGTTTCGGGTAGAGTTGGAAAATGGTCACGTTGTTACGGCACACATCTCTGGTAAAATGCGTATGTATTATATCAAGCTGTTGCCAGGAGATAAAGTAAAACTTGAAATGAGTCCGTACGACTTAACAAAAGCACGGATTACATATAGATACTAGTTATGAAAGTAAGAGCATCATTAAAGAAAAGAAGCGCAGACTGTAAGATTGTACGTCGAAAGGGGCGCTTGTATGTCATTAACAAAAAGAATCCACGATTCAAACAAAGACAAGGGTAATTATGGCAAGAATTTCAGGAGTAGATATTCCAAAACAAAAACGAGGTGAAATCGCCTTGACTTACATTTTCGGTGTAGGTAAAAGTAGGGCGCAGCAGATTTTAGAAAAAGCGGGTGTGGATGTAAACAAAAAAGTTTCGGATTGGAATGACGACGAAATCGGAAGAATTCGTGAAGCGGTTTCTGCATACACGATTGAAGGAGAACTTCGTTCGGAAATTCAGATGAGCATCAAGCGCTTGATGGACATCGGTTCATTCAGAGGCATTCGCCATCGAATTGGACTTCCTCTCCGTGGACAGAGAACAAAAAATAACTCTAGAACACGAAAAGGAAAACGCAAAACTGTTGCAAACAAAAAGAAAGTAACCAAATAATCATTGATTTATGGCGAAGACGAGTTCTAAAAAAAGAAAAGTTGTTGTTGAGTCTTTTGGAGAAGCACATGTTACGGCTTCCTTCAACAACATTATTATATCTCTAACCAATACCAAAGGTGAGGTGATCTCTTGGTCGTCTGCTGGTAAAATGGGTTTTAGAGGTTCGAAGAAAAACACACCTTACGCTGCTCAACTTGCCGCAGAAGATGCGGGTAAAGTTGCCTTAGAAGCAGGCTTGCGTAAAGTAAAAGTATTTGTGAAAGGTCCAGGTAATGGTCGTGAATCTGCCATCCGAACCATTCACAATTTGGGAATTGAAGTAACTGAAATTGTTGACGTTACTCCACTTCCCCACAACGGATGTAGACCACCGAAAAGAAGAAGAGTATAATAATCAAATGAAGGGAATTTGTCTGACGAAGGATAGACCTTAATTCTCATTCCCCTTCAACTAAAATAAAACTATGGCAAGATATACTGGTCCAAAAACAAAAATAGCCCGAAAGTTTGGCGAAGCCATTTTCGGTGAGGATAAAGCTTTTGAAAAAAGAAACTATCCTCCAGGGCAACACGGTAACAATCGCCGTCGCCCGAAGAAGTCTGAATACGCTATTCAGCTTATGGAAAAACAAAAAGCAAAATTCACTTATGGGATTTTGGAGCGTCAATTTAGAAATTTATTTGATCGTGCGAGCCGAAGTAAAGGCGTTACAGGTGAAGTATTGCTTCAATTGTGTGAATCTCGTTTAGACAATATCGTCTATCGATTGGGAATCGCTCCCACGAGAAGTGCAGCGCGTCAACTGGTGAATCACCGTCACATTACCCTTAACGGTTCGGTTAATAATATCCCTTCTACCCATATCAAAGAAGGTGATGTTGTAGGTGTGCGCGAAAAATCAAAATCGCTTGAGGTTGTGGAACGTTCAGTTGCTCAATCCACTGCTGTTCAGGAATGGCTATCATGGAATGAAGCTACTCTTGAGGGGACCTTGGTTTCTGTGCCAACACGTGAGCAAATCACAGAAAACATAAAAGAACAATTGATTGTAGAACTTTATTCAAAATAATTTATAATGGCATTATTTAATTTTCAAAAGCCCGACAAAGTAATAATGATTGAATCCACAGAGTTTGAGGGGATTTTCGAATTTCGACCTCTTGAGCCTGGTTATGGATTGACAATTGGTAACGCGTTACGTCGAGTGATGTTATCCTCTCTTGAGGGGTATGCCATTACTTCCTTACGTATCAATCAAGTTGACCATGAATTTTCAACGCTCCCTGGAATCGTTGAAGATGTTACCGAAATGATCTTGAACTTTAAGCAAGTTCGCTTAAAGCAGCAAATCGATGCAATGGATGATGAGACAGTAAGTGTAGCAGTATCCAATCAGGAAAAACTCACAGCTGGAGATTTACAGAAATTTATCTCTGGTTTTCAAGTCCTCAATCCAGACTTGGTGATTTGTAATATGGATAAGAGCGTTAACCTCAATTTTGAGTTTACGATTGACAAAGGGAGAGGATATGTGCCTGCTGAAGAAAATAAAAAAGCAACAGCACCGATCGGAACCATTGCCATTGATTCTGTTTACACACCAATCAAAAACGTGAAATACAGTATTGAGAACTTCCGAGTTGAGCAGAAGACAGATTACGAAAAACTCATTTTCGAAATTGTAACCGATGGGTCTATTCACCCAAAGGATGCTTTGACGGAAGCTGCCAAGACTTTGATTCACCACTTTATGTTATTCTCAGATGAGCGAATTACTTTAGAAGCAGATGAAATCGCACAATCTGAAGTATATGACGAGGAGTCTCTACACATGCGTCAGTTATTGAAAACAAAACTTATCGATATGGACCTTTCAGTTCGTGCGTTAAATTGTTTAAAAGCTGCTGAAGTGGATACCCTCGGAGATTTAGTTTCTTTCAACAAATCCGATCTGATGAAGTTTAGAAACTTTGGGAAGAAGTCATTGACTGAACTTGAAGATCTGGTTGTTTCTAAAGGGCTCAATTTCGGAATGGACCTAAGTAAATACAAATTGGACAAGGATTAAGTCCTTGTAAAGAATCGTATTATGAGACACGGAAAAAAGATTGCACACTTGGGGAGAACGGCCTCTCATCGAAAAGCAATGATGGCCAATATGGCATCCTCCTTAATCGAGCACAAGCGCATCAATACCACTGTTGCAAAAGCCAAAGCGCTTAAGAAGTTTGTTGAGCCACTAATCACAAAGGCAAAAAGCGATACGACTCACAACCGTAGAGTCGTTTTTTCAGCTTTGCGCAATAAATATGCGGTTAGCGAACTTTTTCGTGACATTGCCGAAAAGGTTGCAGATCGTCCTGGTGGATACACGCGGATTATTAAAGTAGGAAGCCGCCTTGGAGATAATGCTTCGATGGCTTTGATCGAGCTTGTTGATTTTAATGACATCTATGTTACCGACAAGCCCACAAAAAAGCGGTCACGTCGACGCGGCGGTAAGAAAAAGGCAGAAACAGCACCAACTGCTGTTGAAGCTGAAGAGGTAGAAGACGTTGTTGAAGAAGTAACTGAGGAAGTTGCTGCTGCAACGGAAGCGGAAGAAGTAGTAGTAGTGGAAAAGACCCCAACTCCTGAGGCATCAGTAGAGGAGTCGGAAGGTGCAGAACCTGCTGAAGACACTACAGAAACCACTTCTGAAGCTGATGAAAATCAAGAAGAGTCAAAGGACGATAAGCATGAATAGTATTGTGTAAACCTTCAAGATTTTCTTAATAACTAATAAGGATAAACCATTGTGTTTATCCTTTTTTTTATGCTATTTTTGTAACAACTAAGAATCAAGATGAGTAAGTACAGTCTGCGTCCTAAAGCATTTATTTTGCTCGAAGATGGAACTGTTTTTTTTGGAAAATCCGTTGGCATCAACGGCACTGCAACCGGTGAGGTGTGTTTCAACACTGGAATGACTGGTTATCAAGAAATTTTCACGGACCCCTCATATTTTGGTCAACTTATGGTTGCCACCAATGCGCACATTGGTAATTATGGTGTGAATGATCAAGAGGTAGAATCCGCTCAAATCCAAATTGCTGGGCTGATCTGTAAAAATTTCAACTTTGAACATTCGCGTCCTGCTGCAGATGAATCTCTTTTCGAGTTTTTTGAGAAACAAAACTTAGTCGCCATTTCCGATGTAGATACACGGGCACTGGTGAGCTACATCCGAGATCATGGAGCGATGAACGCATTAATTTCTACTGAAATTGATGCGATGGAAAGCTTACAACAAAAATTACAAAAAGTACCATCAATGAAGGGTCTCGAACTGGCCTCTAAAGTTTCTACTGCGGAGCCATATTATGAAGGCGATCCTTCTGCGCCAATCAAAATTGCTGCCTTAGATCTTGGAATCAAGAAGAATATTTTGAGAAATTTTGTTTCTCGAGATGCCTATGTTAAAGTGTTTCCCTACGACACGGACTTTGAAACCATGTCTGCATGGAATCCAGATGGATACTTTCTCTCAAATGGCCCTGGTGACCCTGAGCCATTGACTGGTCCGATTGAAGTTGCGAAACAAATTCTTGCTGAAAACAAACCCCTTTTTGGGATATGTTTAGGGCATCAAATCATCGCTCTCTCACAAGGAATATCAACATATAAAATGCGCAATGGGCATCGTGGGATCAATCATCCTATTCTCAATCTTGAAACGAAAAAAGGCGAAATCACTTCGCAAAACCACGGCTTTGCCATTGACCGCGATGCAACTGAAAATAATGATAATGTATCCATCACGCATCTCCATTTAAATGATGATACCGTTGCTGGTATACGTGTCAATGGAAAACCTTGCTTTTCTGTACAGTATCATCCAGAGGCAAGCCCTGGCCCGCACGATTCATCCTATCTTTTCGATCAATTCATCCAACTTATTCTAGACAAAAAAAAATAAACTATGAGTATTATTATTGATATCCACGCGAGACAAATTTTCGATTCCCGTGGCAACCCTACTGTTGAGGTTGATGTGACAACAGAAAACGGAGTTCTTGGAAGAGCTGCTGTTCCTTCTGGGGCCTCAACTGGCGAACATGAAGCTGTTGAATTGAGAGACGGAGGCGATGCTTTTATGGGGAAAGGTGTTTTACAAGCTGTGACTAATGTTAACGAAATTATCGCAAAAGAATTGATCGGCAACTCTGTTTTCGAACAGGAAGACTTGGATCAGTTGATGATCGAGCTTGACGGAACACCAAACAAATCAAAGCTTGGAGCCAATGCAATTTTAGGAGTTTCCTTAGCGATTGCGAAAGCTGCTGCAAATGAGTTGGGAATGCCTCTTTATCGTTATATCGGGGGAACAAATGCAAATACGTTACCTGTCCCGATGATGAATATTATCAATGGTGGATCACATTCTGACGCCCCCATTGCTTTCCAAGAATTTATGGTCATGCCAATCAAGGCAAATTCCTTTTCGGAAGCACTTCGAATGGGAACTGAAATTTTTCACCATCTTAAAAAAGTATTACACAAGCGAAATTTAAGTACTGCTGTTGGAGATGAAGGTGGATTTGCCCCTGCTTTAGACGGAACCGAGGATGCGCTAGACACCATATTACTAGCAATCCAAAATGCGGGTTATCAGCCAGGTGAGGAAGTGCGAATTGCTCTCGATTGTGCTGCTGCTGAATTCTTTGTTGACGGAAAATATGATTACACCAAGTTTGAAGGGGATCAGGGTCAGGTTCGAACACCAAAAGAACAAGCAGATTATCTCGCAGAGTTGTCTTCAAAATATCCCATTGTATCTATAGAGGATGGAATGGACGAAAACGATTGGGAAGGCTGGAAGTACCTCACTGAACAAGTTGGAGATAAGGTACAGCTTGTTGGAGACGACCTATTTGTCACCAATGTCACACGTTTGTCAAAAGGGATTGACGAGAATATTGCCAATTCAATCCTTATCAAAGTCAATCAAATCGGAACCCTTTCCGAAACAATAGCAGCTGTCGATATGGCTCACCGCGCAGGTTATACATCTGTTATGTCACATCGAAGTGGTGAAACAGAAGACAATACCATTGCCGATCTTTCTGTTGCACTCAATACTGGTCAAATCAAAACAGGATCAGCATCACGAAGCGACCGTATGGCAAAGTACAATCAGCTATTACGTATCGAAGAGCAACTTGCAAATGTTGCTTATTTTCCACAAGAAAAAGCGTTTAAAGTTTTTGACTAGCGGATATTTCGCCAACTCTTCGCTTATTTGCTAATCCTATTGTATTTTTGCAAGACAAACCTAGCAAATGTCTTCAAAAGCCAAAATTGAATTTAATGGAAAGCAAATCGAATTCCCAGTTGTAAAAGGAAGTGAGGGAGAGCACGCAATAGATGTGAAGGCCTTACGCCAACAGCTAGGATTAATCACTCTTGACCCAGGATTTAAAAATACAGGGTCATGCGAGAGTAAGATTACTTTTTTAAATGGCGAGGAAGGTGTTTTGCGTTACCGTGGCTATGGAATTGATGAATTGGCTGAAAAAGCCAACTTTTTAGAAGTCGCTTACCTTCTGATTTTTGGAGAATTACCCACACAAGAACAACATGATCGGTTCTTACACGACATTAAAGAAGAGTCTTATGTAGACGAAGACCTTAAAAAAATTCTTGAAAGCTTTCCCAAAAGTGCTCACCCCATGGGTGTTCTGTCTTCATTGACCAGCGGATTGACTGCTTTTAACCCCAGTTCTGTGGATGTCAATGCTGATGATCAAATCTATAATGCGATTGTTCGAATCATGGGTAAGCTTCCAATCCTTGTTTCATGGGTATATCGAAAACGAATGGGGTTGCCATTGAAATATGGTGACTATGCGCTTGGCTATGTAGAAAACATTGCTCGTATGATGTTCCGTAAACCCAATAAAGAATATGTCGCTAATCCTGTTATCGACAATGCACTGACCAAATTGCTGATTCTTCACGCAGACCATGAGCAAAATTGCTCGACTTCAACAGTGCGTATCGTTGGCTCATCTCATGCTGGTCTGTTCGCCTCTGTTGCAGCTGGGATTTCTGCTTTATGGGGGCCACTTCATGGCGGGGCAAATCAAGCGGTTGTTGAAATGCTTGAAGATATCAAAGGCGATGATGGAGATGTTCAGAAGTACATCGACAAAGCGAAAGACAAATCAGACTCTTTCCGTTTAATGGGCTTTGGGCATCGCGTGTATAAAAACTTTGATCCACGTGCTCGAATTATCAAAAAAACAGCAGATGAGGTTCTCAACGACTTAGGCGTTGTTGACCCTGTTTTGGATATCGCAAAAACGCTCGAACAAGCGGCGCTTGAAGACGATTACTTTGTGAGTCGAAAGCTCTATCCAAATGTTGATTTTTACTCTGGTATTATTTACAGAGCTATGGGTATTCCAGTTGAAATGTACACCGTTATGTTCGCTTTAGGTCGTTTGCCAGGATGGATTGCACAATGGCGCGAAATGCGAAAACAAAAAGAACCGATTGGTCGCCCACGTCAGGTCTACACAGGAGAGCAGCAACGCTCTTTTGTTCCCATTGAGAAAAGATAAAGTGTGGCATATACTTATTCCATCGATTAGTAATGAAACAAACCCTCTGCAATGTGTACTGTTAGGTATAGCTGATCAAAGTGGACCAACTCC
Source organism: Flavobacteriaceae bacterium (assembly GCA_022425505.1). Classification (GTDB taxonomy): domain Bacteria; phylum Bacteroidota; class Bacteroidia; order Flavobacteriales; family Flavobacteriaceae; genus UBA724. Next base: position 16,519 of record JAKMFI010000078.1, read on the forward strand.
CAAGTACAAAGAGGCCTACGACCCAAAATCTCGCTTACACATTCTCAAAGGAACATACCCCAAGGAACAAGACCTAATTCATCAACTCGATTTGATGCATGCCGCTTTGGAAAAACATGGGGTTGAGGTGTTGCGTCCACATGTTGTAAGCAATTGCAACCAGATTTTTAGTCGTGATATCGCTTTTGTCGTAGAAGATTTTTTATTCATATCAAACATTCTACCCGCTCGAGACAGGGAAATTGATGCGATTCAACATATACTTGATCGAATTCCCAATCAGAATATCCGAACAATACCTGAAGATGTTCATGTGGAAGGGGGTGATGTGATTGTCCATAACGAGTTCTTATTTGTCGGGTTTTATGACCAGCCAGATTACGCAGACTATGTTACAGCACGAACCAATGCCAAAGCATTAAGTTATTTATCTGCGCAATTTCCCCATAAAAAAGTTGTTGGCTTTGAACTCAATAAGTCAAACGATGACCCATTTGCCAATACATTACACCTCGACTGTTGTTTTCAACCCTTTGGCAATGAATTGGCTATTATATGCCCTGAGGGATTTATGCATCAAGAAGATGTTAGTTGGATTGAAGATCATTTTGGGTCAGAAAATCTGTTTTTCTCCGATCAGCAAAGCATGTTTGAAATGCAATCAAATCTTCTAAGTGTTCGCCCCGACTTGGTAATTTCAGACCCTTCCTTTACTGCAGTCAACAAATGGTTGAAAACAAAAGGGATCCAGATTGTTAGAGTTCCTTATGACCAAATTTCAAAACAAGGTGGCCTATTTCGCTGCTCAACACTTCCCCTAATTCGAAAAGCATGAACAAGCAAACAACTGACCAACTGTTAATGATCCGTCCGAGCTGTTTTTATACCAATGAACAGACGGCAACAAACAACTATTTTCAGCAGCAAACCCAAGAGAATCAAGGTGCTACAACTTCCAAAGCACAGCAAGAGTTTGATGGTTTTGTCAGCGAACTGCGTTCCCATGGAGTTGTCGTTTATGTTTGGCAAGATGCTATTGAACCCAATACCCCAGATGCTTTGTTTCCAAATAATTGGATTTCTTTTCACAACCCAAAAATAATTGTCACCTATCCAATGTATGCTGTCAATCGTCAAATGGAGGTGAGCAAGGCACCCATCGAATTCCTCGAGTCAGAAGGGTTTTTGTTTTCAAATCAGATTGATTTTACTTCTTTTATTTCATCTAATCTATATTTGGAAGGAACAGGCAGCATGGTGTTGGATCGCGTGAACCAGATTGCATATTGCGCACGTTCGGAGCGAACCAACCCCATTTTGATTGATATGTTTTGTCAAAAAATGGGATACAGAGCCGTGGTATTTTCTTCTTTTCAATCTGTCAATGGACAACGACAACCGATTTATCATACCAATGTGATGATGAGTGTAGGTCTTGACTTTGCTGTGGTTTGCTTGGATTCCATCGATGAGACTCAAGAGCGAAATACTTTGATTCACAGTTTGGAAACGACAGGAAAAACGATTATAGAGCTAACGGAGGAGCAGATTCATCAATTTGCAGGAAATGTTTTGGAGCTACAATCAAACAAAGGGAATCGGCTGCTTGCGATGAGCACATCGGCCTTTGATGCGCTAACAGATTCTCAAAAAGCAGCGTTGTCATCAAAACTTACAATGGTTCATTCTCCGTTACCGACAATCGAACGATTAGGAGGAGGTAGTGCACGTTGTATGATGGCAGAGTTGTTTATGTAGGGTTTTCGATGTATTTGGCTTTAAACCCCATAATCTTTGAAAAAAATTTACTTGTGTGTTTATCGGAACGAATTTCGATTTTCTGTCCATCAGCATGAACGGAATAGCTAGCGGATTTCCCTTTAAACACACTGAGTTTATAGAACGGGATCACCATGGCATAGGTTTCGAGCAAACTTCGAAATCGAACAATTATGCCTTTGGGTCGGATTTCGATATTGCACACATCGAGGTTGTTATCAAGTAAGAGTAAGTTCGCAATTTTGGGACTGCTGCTAACAATCTTAAGTTTTGGCGACCCAACCCCCGAAAATTTGATCCGATCTCGTAAGCTAAATGGTTTACCAACCAAATCAGTTATGGTTTGCTCTTGCTTGGGATCATTATAGGAAACATTCAATAACATGATTGCAAAGGTAAACTAAACTCAAGTCAAAAGGACTTATCTTTGCAAACAAATAGAGCTCATGCGATTGGTAGATCAAATCCAACAAAATGTTCAAAAGTTCGCAATGGACCAACACGGCACGCAAATCGATGCTGTGGAGATTCAGCCCACAAAAAAAGATCATGAAGGCGATTTAACGGTCGTTGTTTTTCCTCTTCTTCGCTTCATAAAGTCCAAACCCGCCGATTTGGCAGATGCGCTGGGTACATACCTTCAAAATCACATCGAGGAAATCAAGTCGTATCATGTGATTCAAGGTTTTTTGAATTTGATCATTGATGACGTCTATTACCTTCGTTTTTTATCGGATACAACACCCAGAAAACTTTGGAATTCAGCCAGTAACTGGCGACAGCAAAAAGATTTTGGTTGAGTACTCTTCTCCCAATACCAACAAACCCCTGCACCTCGGACATATTCGAAATAATTTGTTGGGGGCATCGGTATCCCAGTTGCTCACTTCTGCAGGTTACCAGGTTCATAAAACCCAAATCATCAATGATCGTGGGATTCATATTTGCAAATCAATGGTAGCATGGAAAGCCATGGGAAATGGCGAAACTCCCGAATCGACAGGTGAAAAGGGAGATGCACTAGTTGGGCGATATTATGTTGCTTTTGACACAACATACAAAAAACAGCTAGCCGAATTGATCGCGTCTGGAATACATGAGGAAGAAGCAAAGAGTCAGGTTCCGATTCAGCTAGAAGCACAAGAAATGCTTCGTGCATGGGAGGCAGGTAACGAAACCGTTCGTGCACTGTGGGCCAAGATGAATGCTTGGGTCTATGACGGTTTTGCAGAAACCTATCAAGAGCTTGGGGTGTCTTTTGATTCATATTATTATGAAAGTGACACTTATTTATTGGGGAAAGATATCGTTGATCAAGGTTTATCTTCTGGTATGTTCCTCCAGAAAGATGATGGCTCAGTTTGGTGCGATTTAAGTGATGAGGGGTTAGATGAAAAACTCGTCCTTCGTGCAGATGGCACTTCTGTCTATATCACACAAGATTTAGGCACGGCCGTGTTGCGGTACAAAGATCACCCGGATATGAACGGGATGGTGTACACAGTAGGTAACGAGCAGGACTATCACTTTAAAGTCTTGTTTTTGATTTTAAATAAATTGGGCTATAATTGGGCTTCACAACTCCATCACTTGAGTTATGGAATGGTTGACTTGCCCTCTGGTAAAATGAAGAGTCGTGAGGGTACGGTAGTTGATGCAGATGGTTTGATGCAAGAGATGCGAGATACAGCACAGAACATTGCATCTTCTCTTGGAAAACTCGACGGATTGGACAAACAAGAGAAAAACGAGCTATATCGCCATATAGGTATCGGCGCTTTGAAATACTATATTTTAAAAGTGGACCCAACCAAACGTATTCTTTTCAACCCAAAGGAATCTGTTGATTTTAACGGAAATACAGGCCCTTTTATCCAATATGCCTATGCCCGGATTCAATCAATCGTAAAGCAATCGAATAATCTAAAGGGAAACATTTACATGGAAATAACTTTAGACCAAAAAGAGAAAGAGTTGTTGAAGTGGCTAGAATTATACCCCCAAACCATTCAAAATGCTGCGGAGCAGTACAGCCCAGCGCTGATTGCAAATTATGTTTATGAACTGGTCAAACGCTTTAACTCCTATTATCAAAAAGTTGTGATTTTGTCTGATGATGAACACACACGTCAATTTAGAGTACGGCTGGCTAGCCAAGTCGGTTATGTAATTCAATCGGGGATGGGAATTCTCGGGATTGAATGTCCCGAGCAGATGTAAAAAAAACCACCCGAAGGTGGTTTTTTTTAATTTAATACGGTTGGTAATTGCTTATTTTGTCTCCTTAACAGCAGCTGCATAAACAACTAAACCAAATCCAATTTTGTTAATTGCATCACCGATGTTGTACACGACATTCATGTCAAGTCCAAGATTTGTTATACCAGCATACCATAAGTTTGGGTCATCTGCTCCTGTTCCAATCATATACCCTAATGGGTAGATTGCCCAACCTACAAGTACAAACCAGAATAAGGTGTTGTGTGCTTTTTCTACTGAACCTCCAGCAGACTTAGCAAGTTTTGAAAGGTCTCCATACTTGATCATGTAGACGATTGCAAAATATGCTAGACCTGAAAATAGACCCCAAAGCGCAGCGTTACCCATTCCTGCCTCACCAACATAACCAGTGATAAGCATTACCAAGGACAACACGATTAAATCACGAAGGTGTTTTGTGGTAGCTCCAGCTACTTTCAAAAGAAGATAAAACTCAACACACATTAATGGAACCGTAAGGATCCAGTCGATGTAACGAATAGAAGTAATATCTCCAGCAGTACCACCATCAAGCTCACTTCTCATATAGTAGTAGTGAACTGCAGCGATGAATGTAATAAGTCCAGAAATTAAAATTGAATTTCTCCATTTCTTGTCAAATTGACTTAATGACAAGAAAAAGAATGCAGACGCACCCATTAGGGCCATGGTACCAATAAAGAAAGTAAATTCCTCAAGTCCCATGCCGCCAGCATGATTATCAATAATATATAATAAATTAGTCATAGTATCTTTAAAATTATTGTTTAGACAAATCTAAAAAAAATTAAACAATTCAACTATATTTAAATAAATTTTTTTAATGATAATTATAAACACCTTGCAAAAAATTGTTCAAAAACTTAATGATATCAGAGTATATGTAACGATTTCTTGCGTGATTATTAGTTTTATAACAACTTCATTGGCAATCGATTATCTAGCCATTTTCGGTGTTTTAACGCTCGGAATCCTTCATGGAGCAAATGACTTGAGCTTATTGCAAAGCATACGTTTTATGCGCACACAGTTACAGCGTTTTTTGGTTTACATCGCTACGGTTTTACTATTTAGCTTGATTTTATACCATTTTCCATTGACCGCCCTATTGTTCTTTGTGTTGTTTAGTTGCTATCATTTTGGTGAACAACAATGGACACATCGTTTTCAATCAAAAACAAATTCCCCTCAGTTTTTCTATTTCGTTTATGGCGCTTTTCTGTTTTCCATGCTTTTCTGGTCACATGCCGAAGAAACACAATTCATCATAAAGGAGTTGAGTGACTTACACATTGCTCCTATTTCGTTTCAATATATGACCTACAGCTCTGTTTGTTTGTGTGTGCTGTATTTGCTCCTTCAATTTTCGGCAGCTAAAACACTCATTATGGATGTTTTACTTCAATCTACTCTTCTTGTGCTTTTATTTTGGACGACCAATTTGATCGTTAGTTTTGGCACCTATTTTATCATTTGGCATAGTTGGCCTTCATTACAAGACCAAACCCAAACATTGTACAATAAGCCAAATGCATATTTTGCATACCTAAAAGATGCTTTTCCGTATTGGATAATTTCAATCCTTGGGCTTTCCCTGTTCCTTGTCTATAATGAGCAAATTGGTTTGAACCCTTTAGCACTTTTTTTTGCATTTCTAGCAGCCATCACTTTTCCTCACGTGTTGGTTATTTTTGGACTTCATCAAAAGTTTAAACTGAGTTAGTTTATGTATTTTTATGCCTTTCAAAAACGAATCATAAATGTTTGATCGATTTAGTAAAAAATTAGAGGGTGCACTTCAAGTCCTAAAAGGTCACGGTCGAATTACCGAGATCAATGTTGCCGAAACCATGAAGGAAATACGTCGTGCTCTTCTCGATGCCGATGTCAATTTTAAAACCGCCAAAGAGTTTACCGATACGGTAAAAGAAAAGGCACTCGGGCAAAAAGTACTCACAACTCTTAATCCGGGTCAACTTCTTGTTAAAATTGTTAAAGATGAACTCGCTGACCTGATGGGAGGGAAGGCAACGGGTTTGGATTTGAACAACAAACCAGCCGTTGTGTTAATGGCGGGATTACAGGGTTCAGGTAAAACAACCTTCTCTGCCAAACTGGCTGATCACCTCAAAAAAAACCAATCCAAAAAAGTACTTCTTGTTGCATGTGACGTATATCGCCCAGCAGCTCGAGACCAGCTTGAGGTTCTCGGTTCACAAATCGGCGTTGAGGTCTTTAACCAGCCCGACTCGGATGACCCTGTAGGCATTGCAAATGCTGCGGTTTCCCATGCTGAGAAGAATGGCCATCAAGTCGTCATCGTCGATACCGCAGGGCGATTGGCTGTTGATGAAGTTTTGATGGATGAAATTTCGGCCATTCATAAATCCGTTTCCCCCTCCGAAACCCTGTTTGTCGTTGATGCAATGACAGGCCAAGATGCAGTCAACACAGCAAAAGTATTTCACGATAGGCTCAATTTTGATGGCGTGATTTTGACCAAGCTCGATGGAGACGCTCGTGGTGGAGCTGCCTTATCAATCAAATCCGTGGTTGACAAACCCATTAAATTTATCGGAACTGGAGAAAAGCTAGATGCACTGGATGTGTTTTATCCAGATCGGATGGCAGAGCGTATCCTCGGAATGGGGGATGTGGTGTCACTGGTCGAACGTGCACAGCAAGCTTTTGACGAAGAGGAAGCTAAAAAAATCCAACAGAAAGTCAAAAAAAATTCTTTTGGATTTGATGATTTTCTCTCGCAAATCAAACAAGTCCAAAAAATGGGCAGTATGAAGGACTTGATGGGAATGATCCCTGGGGCCAATAAAATTTCTCCCGACGATATCGATGAAGATGCTTTCAAAGGAATTGAGGCGATTATCCAGTCCATGACCCCAAAAGAAAGAAGCCAGCCCAAATTACTGAATCACAGTCGTAAAAAACGCATTGCAATGGGTTCGGGCACCAAAGTTGAGGATGTCAACCGACTGATCAAGCAATTTGAGCAGATGCAAAAAATGATGAAGATGGTTCAACGAGGTGGCGCAGGTAAATTGATGCAAATGATGAAAGGAATATGATAATATTAGACGGTAAACAAACGGGTAATGATATCAAAGCAGAGCTTGCTGCTCGTGTAGATCTGTTGGTTAAGGATGGGAAGCGTCCGCCGCACCTTGCAGCAGTATTGGTCGGAAATGACGGTGCCAGTCTCACTTATGTTGGAAGTAAGGTTCGTTCTTGTGAAAGAATTGGATATGAATCTACCCTGATTCAACTTCCTAAAGAAACAACAGAAGCAGAACTCCTTCATCAAATCGATCGCCTAAACGCAAATACAGCAATTGATGGATTTATCGTTCAACTCCCCTTGCCAAAGCATATCGACGAAGAAAAAGTCTTGATGGCGATTGATCCCCATAAAGATGTAGATGGTTTTCATCCAACCAATTTTGGAAAAATGGCCTTGGACATGGAGGGCTTTATTCCAGCAACTCCTTATGGGATTATGGAGTTGTTGCGACGGTATCAAGTCGATATTTCTGGAAAACACGCTGTGGTTATTGGTCGAAGTCATATTGTGGGTCGTCCCATGAGTATTTTGTTGAGTCGTAAGTCCTCTCCGGGGAATGCCACGGTAACCCTGACGCATAGCCGAACGAAAAATTTGGCTGCCATAACGAAAGAGGCGGATATTGTTGTTTCTGCTCTTGGGGTTCCCAACTTTTTAAAAGAAGATATGGTCAAAGAAGGCGCGATTATTATCGATGTTGGCATCACACGAGTTCCTGACGCATCTCACCCCAAAGGATATGTGATTACAGGGGATGTTGATTATGAGCGTGTAAAGGATAAAGCAAGTTTTATCACACCTGTACCAGGGGGTGTTGGGCCGATGACAATTGCAATGCTCCTTCAAAATACCTATTTGGCGTACTCTCGACATGCTGACGTATGAAAAATGCCCTACATGAAGGTCAGGTTGTTCCTTTAATGGAAGCTTTTTACACCATACAGGGCGAGGGCTATCACAAAGGAAGTGCTGCCTATTTTGTTCGTATTGGTGGATGTGATGTCGGTTGTCATTGGTGTGACGTAAAAGAAAGTTGGGATGCTGAAAAACACCCACCAACTCAAATTTCGACCATTATTCAACAGGCAAAGCAATATTCGGATACGATTGTCGTAACAGGTGGCGAGCCATTGATGTGGAATATGGGACCTCTTACACAAGGGCTACAAAATGAAAAGCTAGCGACGCATATCGAAACTTCAGGTGCGTATTCACTCTCTGGTCATTGGGACTGGATTTGTCTTTCCCCAAAAAAGCGAATGCTACCCCTTGATTCAATCTATAAAGTCGCTGATGAACTCAAGGTCATCGTATATAACCAAAGCGATTTTGCTTTTGCCGAAGAACAAGCAGCGAAAGTACAACCCAGCTGCAAGCTCTTTCTCCAGCCCGAGTGGAGCAAACGAGAGCAGGTTATACCAGATATTGTGGACTATGTACTCCAAAACCCAAAATGGAAAACGTCGTTGCAGACACACAAGTATATGAATATTCCCTAAAGAGTCGAAGGTTTTGATTCACAGTCATTTAGAGTCTATAATTTTTAGTATGTTTAAGCCGAAAAAATAGCACTATGGAATGGATCGTCAATTACTTTGAAAGCATACCTTCCGCTCACAGGAGTATCATACTCGTCGGCGGGATAACGCTTTTTTGGTTGTTTGAAGGGGTATTGCCTCTTTCTCGTTTTCAATATCAAAAGTGGAAGCATGCCCTTCCCAATTTTTTCTTTACCCTCACGACGATTGTCGTCAATTTTTCATTGGCGTTTATCATATTGCGCACTGCCGACTGGGTAACTGCTAACCAATTTGGTCTGCTAAATGCTGTTGAAATGCCACTTTGGCTTTATGTGATTCTCGGGGTTATGTTGCTCGATTTTGTCGGGGCATATCTCGCACATTGGACAGAACACAAGGTAAAACCCCTTTGGATGGTACACCTTGTCCATCATTCTGATCATCATGTGGATACCACAACAGCCAACCGTCATCATCCTTTGGAGAGTGTTGTTCGTTTTGTGTTCACAACCCTTGGTGTTTTTCTAATCGGACTACCCATCGGTGTCGTGATGCTTTACCAATCCTTATCAGTTTTGTTGAGCCAATTTAATCATGCAAACATCAAGTTACCGCACCGATTTGATATGCTTTTGAGTTATTTTATTGTTTCTCCAAATATGCATAAAACCCACCATCACTATGTACTTCCATACACCGACTCAAACTATGGAAATATCTTTTCCATATGGGATCGATTGCTGGGAACTTATATGTATCTCGCACCTGAGAAAATCATTTATGGCGTTGATGTATTCCCAGATGAAAAAGAAAATAGTTCAATACAAAGCTTGTTGAAGCAGCCATTTCAGCCCTACAGAAAGCCCACTACGGGTAGATGAGATATTGCTCTCTGATTTTTAAAAAGTTTTGAATATCAGACTGCCAACTATCTCTAATTTTAGAGGCACTCATCCCTTTTTCAATTTGTAATTGTAGGGATGTTGTGCCAGCATGACGCCTAAACCCTGGATTCAAGAAAAATTGTTCGGGCTCATGACTACTTCTATATGCTTGTATCATCCAGTCGATATTAATTCGATCCAACTTTGGATGATTTCTCAAGTCAAGCCCATAGCATTCTTTTTGTTTTTCCTTTGGATTCGAAGCACCTGACTTGGGTGTGGGAGTGTAGCGGTGTGTAAAATTAGTTATATCTAAAAATGAAGCACCAAATTGCTGAAAAGGGTGAGAGGTTCCACGACCTGCATTGACAGGAGTTCCTTCAAATAGACCCAAACTCGGATACAGCATCACCGACTGCACATTAGGTAGGTTTGGAGAGGGTCGGACGGGTAACTCATAGGGAGTTTGATGTGTATAATTCGCTATGGGGATTACCTGTAAAGACAGTTTGTTTTTGGTGTCAAGCCACCCTTCTCCAACCAGCATTTTGGCATATTCGCCAATTGTCATCCCATACACGAGAGGAATGGGAACTTTACCCAAAAAACTTTGGTTTTCCTCTTCCATCATGGGACCGTCCACATAATGCGCATTTGGATTGGGTCGGTCTAACACAATTACAGGAACTTTCGCATCTGCACACGCTTCCATGACCAAGTGAAGGGTGGATAGATAGGTAAAGAATCGTACACCCACATCTTGGATATCAAACACAAGGATATCGATATCTGCAAGCTGTTCTGCGGTGGGCTTGCGGTATTTTCCGTGTAAAGAAACAATCGGAATTCCAGTTTTGGTGTCGATTTCATCTACAATAGATGCACCAGCATCTTCTTTTCCTCGAAACCCATGCTCGGGCGCAAATACTTTTTTAATGTTGACCCCCTGACTTCGTAAATGATCTACCAAATGAATGCGCTTGTCATTCGTTAGAACCTGACTGCTTTGATTGCCAACGACTGCGACATTCATATCGGCCAAAAGGGGAATATACTCCTGCGTTTGGTATGCGCCAGGTTGGACTTGCGCAAAAAGGGGCATGCTACAAACCACAAAGACAAAAAAAGCGGTATTTTTGAGTAAAGCTATCACAGGTTGAAGATTAGTCTATTCATCGCCAAACGCATTATCGGTTCGAAGTCCTATAAAAATAGTGTTTCGGCGCCAATTATTAAAATCGGAATCCTCGCCATTTCCATTGGCTTGATTGCGATGCATATCGCCATTGGTACAGGCATCGGGTTTCAAAACAAAATCAAGGACAAAATCAGTTCTTTTGAAGGTCATATTCGGGTATCTACCTATGAGAACAACTCCACAAACACCACTTTGGAGAGCATCGATCTCCAAATGATTCGCTCAGCGGCTGAAACGGAGCATGTCGCTTTTGTCAATTCTGTAGCGTATGCATCAACCGTGTTTAAAACTGATAAGAATTTTGCGGGTGGATTATTGAAAGGTATCGATAGTACATACCGATGGAACGCTTTTGAGGAATATATTACAGATGGCCGCCTACCAGAAATCGGATCGTCAATCAGTAGAGAGATTTTACTATCTAAGCATATTGCCAAAACCTTGGGGGTAAAAACGGGAGACCGGGTATCATCCTATTTTTTGTTTGAGGATCGCCTCCCAATCCGTAGGAGTTTTGTCGTTTCGGGACTCTATGATTCTGGCTTTCCCGATTTCGATCAGCGAATTGCCTTTGCAGACTTGCGACACGTTCAAAAAATATATCAATGGCCTTCTGATCATGTAGGGGCTTTTGAAATCACTCTAAAATATTTTGATGATATAGATCTTTTTTCAGAGCAGATTTATGATAAGGTGCCCGCTCCATATGATGTGCAGCATGTCAAAGAACGCTACCCCGAAATTTTTAATTGGATTTCCCTTTTTGATACCAATATCGCCTTGATTATCGTGATTATGATCATAGTGGGCGGGATCAATATGATTACTGCTTTATTGGTTTTGATTCTTGAACGAACCCAAATGATTGGTTTACTCGGCGTATTGGGGATGAAACAATGGGCAACACAAAAAGTGTTTTTGTACAACGCTGCCTACCTTATTGGAATTGGGTTGTTTTGGGGCAATGTGTTGGGGCTTGGACTTCTTGCTCTCCAACACCAAACGGAATGGATTTCACTTGATCCGACTTCTTATTATGTAACGACTGTGCCAATTGCTTTTGATCTGTCCATGATTGTAGCGATTAACATCGGAACATTTGTGATTTGTGTATTGATGCTATTGATTCCGTCATTTATCATTTCGAAAGTCACTCCAATTCGCGCATTGCGGAGGGTGTAAATCCAACAAATTTCATCTGTGTGTAGGCAATATATATCTGCGCGATACAGTACATTTGCAGCATGAAATACGCAAACAATATACTGGATACCATTGGGAATACGCCTTTGATCAAGCTCAATTCAATCGCAAAAGAAGTTGACGCTTTGGTTTTGGCAAAGGTGGAATACTTTAATCCTGGAAACTCTGTCAAAGACCGTATGGCGCTCAAAATGATTGAAGATGCCGAGGCAGATGGCCGACTCAAACCTGGCGGAACGATCGTTGAGGGAACTTCAGGAAACACAGGAATGGGCTTAGCACTTGCTGCCATTGTAAAGGGATATAAATTGATTTGCGTATCGAATGACAAGCAGTCCCCAACCAAATTTGACGTGCTTCGTGCTGTGGGTGCTGAGGTGGTTGTTTGTCCAACCGATGTGCCAGCAGATGACCCACGGTCTTATTATTCAACTTCGAAGCGTATTGCAGATGAGACATCTAATGCTTGGTATGTCAATCAGTATGACAACCCCTCCAATGCGGTTGCTCACTATGAGCAGACCGGTCCCGAAATTTGGGAACAAACCGATGGTAAAATCACTCATTTTGTCGTTGGGGTAGGCACTGGTGGAACAATATCTGGCGTATCCAAATACCTCAAGGAGAAAAATCCAGCAATCAAAGTATGGGGAATTGATACGTATGGTTCGGTTTTTAAAAAATACCATGAAACGGGAGTTTTTGATGAAAAAGAAATTTACCCTTATGTGACTGAGGGTATCGGGGAAGATATTCTTCCAGAAAATGTTGACTTTGATCTGATTGATGCCTTTGAAAAAGTCACCGATAAAGATGCTGCCATTTACACGCGAAAATTGGCTCGGGAAGAAGGAATTTTTGCAGGAAACTCTTGTGGTGCTGCGATAAAGGGGATGTTGCAACTCAAAGCTCACTTTGGCCCTGACGATGTCGTGGTGGTATTGCTACACGATTCAGGAAGTCGCTATGTCACCAAAATCTACAATGACGACTGGATGCGTGAAAAAGGGTTTTTGGAGTAGTTCTGCAAGCGCTATTCTAGCTCTACTACATCAACTTTAACCCCGAGTTTATTGGGTCGGATTTGATATCCCATTCTTTC
>JAKMFI010000059.1 GCA_022425505.1 Flavobacteriaceae bacterium
TGCATGTGTTAGGCCTGCCGCTAGCGTTCATCCTGAGCCAGGATCAAACTCTTCATTGTCAATTTTTAATAATGTTGACAACCAAATTGATTCGAGTACTCATGATGGTTCTACTTAATTTCGTTTCGAGCTATTTGCATAGCTCAATACGCGCTGTCATTCTCAATAAGTCAATGAACTTCTAAATTCGTTTGCTTTCATTTTTTCTGAAAGCGGTTGCAAATCTACGCCCTTTTTCTTTTCTCACAAACATTTAAAACTATTTTTTTTAAATGTTATCAAACGAAGTCAAACGTTTTTTGCGGGTGCAAATATAGACCTCTTAATTTGGCTGCCAACCTTTTTCTTCAATTATTTACTTCGATTTTCAAAAAAGGAGTCGAGCCTTTAACTAATGTGCTGACAGCAAGTGATATACAGAGGAATTTATTTTTTGACCTTTTCTTCAAAATAACGCATTGTCATGCCTGAACGAAATAAAATATCTTCAATCCACATATCTTCCTGTACTTCCGATGGGTTGAATTCTGTCTTTAAATCAATGTCAAATAACTTGGCTGTGAACTGATAAACGGTCGCACGGAGACCATTTCGATAGGCCTTGACCAAGGCATGCGGTGTAATCCCCGTTTCGCGATGAATCAGCTTGACCAATATCTGACCCTCTTTCCGCGTGAGCTTTTTTAATTCCTCTGAAAATTCTCCCTCCAAATACTTTTCAATTCTTTTGGCATAGCGCTTTTTTTGGCGACGATTATCCATATGATCTAAACGTTCTTTAAGAGTTGTGAATCGCTCCGAGGCCAATTGTGCATAGGGATATACCTTAAGCACACGACGACGCAATAGCATGTATTTCTTCATTTCCTCAAAAGAATTGAGCTTTATGGGCTGATAAACAACCACCTCGTCCAATCCGATATAGGACTGCGGTGTCTTCTCACCTGGCAGGATTACCATGGGCAAAGAATCCGTTTGTGCGTGGATTGACACGACAGACAAGCACAAAAAGAACCAAGTCCATTTCATGCTTCAAAAGTAAACATTGCCAGAAAACAATACTGGTTCACAATCTTTAAAGTTGTATTTTTGCCCAAAATTATTTTAGATGAAAAAATCGAATGTGCTGAATAAAAAGTCGATGAGCTTTTTGGAAACCTATCTCAACAATCCCTCCCCCACTGGATATGAATGGGAAGGCCAAAAAATTTGGATGGACTATTTAAAACCATATGTTGATACCTTTATTACGGATACATATGGAACTGCTGTTGGCGTGATCAATCCAGATGCACCTTTTAAGGTGGTGATCGAGGCGCATTCAGATGAAATTTCATGGTATGTGAACTATATCACTGAAAATGGACTCATACACGTGATCCGAAATGGGGGTTCAGACCATATGATTGCCCCTTCAAAATGGGTGAACATCCACACGAAAAAAGGAATCGCAAAAGGGGTTTTCGGTTGGCCTGCCATCCATACCCGCATGGCTGGTAAAGAGGATACGCCCAAGCTCGAAAACATCACGATTGATATCGGAGCGAAGGACAAAAAAGAAGTCGAAAAAATGGGTGTACACGTTGGATGTGTGATTACCTATCCAGATGCTTTTCATGTCCTCAACAAAGATAAGTTTGTGTGCCGTGCCCTCGACAACCGCATCGGTGGATTTATGATTGCGGAAGTTGCACGTTTGCTGCATGAGAATCAAGTAAAACTTCCTTTTGGTCTCTACATTACGAATTCCGTACAGGAAGAAATTGGATTGCGTGGTGCTGAAATGATCACACAGCGTATCCAGCCCAACGTGGCAATTGTAACCGATGTTTGTCATGACACCTCCACTCCGATGATTGACAAAAAGAAACAGGGGGATAATGTGATTGGAAAAGGGCCTGTGATTTCCTATGCGCCTGCCATTCAGCAAAAACTACGCGATCGAATTATCGAAACCGCAGATAACAATAAAATTCCGTTTCAACGTCATGCGTCATCACGTTACACAGGCACAGATACCGATGCCTTTGCCTATAGCAATGGCGGTGTGCCTTCTGCTTTGATTTCGTTACCGCTACGGTATATGCACACCACGGTGGAGACCGTACATAAAGACGATGTGGAAAATGTCATTCGTTTGATTTACGAAAGTGTCCAAACGATACAAAACGGTGAGACCTTTAGCTATTTTGAGGGTTAATTTCCTCGAGTATTTCTGGGTTTAACAAGGTGGATATATCGCCCAATTGGTCATGTTCGCCAGCAGCGAGTTTGCGTAAGATTCTGCGCATAATTTTCCCACTGCGTGTTTTGGGCAGTCCACTGACAACCAAAATCCGATCTGGCTTGGCAATCGGACCTATCGTTTTGGCGACCTCCTCTCGAATTTCTTTTTCAATGTCAATAGAGTCAACGCCCAAATCCCGTACAATAACATAGGCACAAAGGGCATTCCC
>JAKMFI010000061.1 GCA_022425505.1 Flavobacteriaceae bacterium
CCAACAATTCGGTGCATATCACCATATTTAGAATAAGAAAGATTCTCTGTATTGGCATCCCCCACTATAGGGTTGAAATCAAAAGCATCTCCTGTAATTTCGGCTTCAATGGAGTTTACGTCCTTCGCATTCAAGTGGTTGTAGGCAAGACTGGTGTAAAGCCCACTATCAAATGTTTTTTGAAGTTTTAGAGAGTAATTCCAAATTCTACCCAAGTCTGAGTTGGAAAATACATATGCACTTGCATTTGCAGGAAATGGTACGTCCACTTGTACAAAGTCATTTGCTGTGTACACCGCCCGATTGTCAACACCTGACAAAGTACCAGATGGTGTTTTGAAGCCCCAGTTTTGCACTTGTGGGCCATTGATGTCCTTTGTGTAAGAAACATCTAGCGAAAGAGTTAGGCCATTGTCATATTCTTGATCAATACCCAAATTTGTTCTCCAAACCTGTGGGAATTGATAACCAGGGTCAACCATTTGATGAAACCACCAGTTTGGGTTGCCGATTTGGTTCCCTAACCATACAAACGGAAAACGACCAGTAAATAGACCAGATCCACCACGGACTTGGGTTGTATCATCGCCATTTACATCGTAATTAAATCCTAATCTTGGGGAAATTACCCATTTATCGGAGGGCATTTTTGTGTTATCCAATAGTTGTACCTGACCAGTATTTGGATTTACATATGGAGTGCCAGGTGCATAGTCGCCAGTACCATCAATTACTTCCTGTGCTTTTTCGTCTGTATCAAAGTACAATGGCTTGTCCATTCTTAAACCATATGTCAATTTAAATTTATCATTGATAAACCACTCGTCTTGTATATAAAATGCCATCTGACCGACATTGGTTTCTGCAAGAGACCAACTATTGGCGTCAAAAGTTGATTTTGCTGTAGCAATTGCATCTCCAATTAGACCATTATTGATGGCATCTGAAAATTCGGATACTGAGCCAAATGCACCAAATGCACCAGCATATCCTCTGTCATCTCCAAATCCATATGCTCCTAGGTTGAATGAGTTGTCAAACTCAAACTTTTCATAAGAGAATCCAATAGTGTAGGTGTGATCTCCTTTGACATAGGTGAGATTATTTGTCAGTTGCATTACCTTTTGATCCAAACGGTTATTGATTGAGAATGGTTCATGTCCGACAATAATATAATTTGAACCAGCTCCATCTTGAATGGTCATTGCAGGAGCCGGGCTTGACATTGGGTTTCGGAAGTCATCAAAATGGGTGTAACCAACTTGTAGTTTATTTGAAACGGCACCGCTGAGTGTAGAGTTCAACTCCATTTGAACAGAGTTCAATTTGTTATTGATTTGATATCCTGAGTTTTCAAATTGTAAAACAGAAGCATTTGGACCTCTAAATCCAAGTGCTGTTGGGTGCGCTGGCTTATCCTTAGAAGCGTCTAAGAAATTATAAATAAGTGCCATTCTATGATTGTCATTGATATTCCAGTCGAGCTTTACAATTCCTTTTGAAGAGCCAGCCTCGTGAATAAAGCCCTCGTAGGCACCTGTTTCATACCCCAAACCACTTAGCGCATTCATAACGGTCATTAAATCGTTTTCAGAAACTCTTGACTCGTTAATACCTCCTGTACCTCTATCTGGCAACCATGACTGACCGAGATCTTCTCTTGTGTCTTGTTCGAAGTTCGCAAAGAAAAACAGTTTGTTTTTAATGATTGGACCTCCAATACTTACTCCCGTTTGAGACTGAAGAAGTTTTGGAACAAAAATACTTTGTCCTTTGATTTTAGACCCTGTCGTGTTCTCATTTCTGTAGAAACCGTAAACAGTTCCAGTAAACTCGTTGGTACCACTTTTGGTAACTGCATTTACCGAAGCTCCTGTAAACCCAGCTTGAGTAACATCGTAAGGCGCAGTTGAAACTGTAATTTGCTCGATCGCATCAATCGAAATGGGTTGGGCTTCTGTTTGCCCGCCAGGTGTCGCAGCATCCAAACCAAATGGATTGTTAAAAATTGCCCCGTCGAGGGAGTAATTATTAAACTGGTCATTGCGTCCACCAAACGAACCGTTACTTGCGGTTGGCTCGAGACGCGTATAATCTGCAGCTGAACGACTAATAGAAGGTAAGGTAGCAAGCTGTCTACGACCTACACTTGTTTGAGCGCCTGTGCGATCGCTACTAAACACATTTGATGCGTTAGCTGTGACTACTACGTCGTCTAACTCTTGTGAGTCGGGAGTCATCGCCAAGGAAATCGTTTCACTTTTCCCTAGGGTGAGGTATACATCCTCAACGTTTTGTTGATTGAAGCCAATATAACTAATCGTAACTGTGTAAGGCCCACCAACACGCATATTGACCATATTGAAGCGACCATCTTGATTGGTTATAACTCCATAGGTAGTCCCTGTTGGTACGTGCACTGCAACCACATTGGCTCCTTCGAGCTCCATGTTTGCATCGTCGACAACTACTCCAGATATCGATGATGTTGTTATCTGAGCAGAGATAAACCCGCTGACTAAGAGCAGTAAAATATTTAGTTTTTTCATGAAAAATGTTTTTAGTTTAAACTAAAAATAAAGTATTATAAATAGAGACAGTAGCAATGTTAATAAATTCTAAAAAAAGCCACTCAAGGAGTGGCTTTTTTTTGGACAATTATTATCTCAAATCTACAGTCTACAGCGATAGACAAATGCTGGTGGAAAGTTGAGCATTGAAAAACTTATCTTGACATTTCCAAAGTGGCTCTTCAGTCTTTTATAGTCAAAAGGGGCATACTGAAATTGTAAAAATTGCCCCACATCACTGAGAAAACGAGTGGCGTTTTGTAAAATCGATTCTTTTAATTCTAGCGAAAACATCGATAAGGGTAATGATGAAATGATATGGTCTGCTTTTTCAAACTGATGTTGTTGTAAATACGTTCCGATATGTTCTGCGCTATCATTGATAATCGTTACTCGTTCGTCTTGAATTTCAGATTTCAGTTGGTTGCAAAACACTTCATTGACCTCAAAAACCAATAGTTTACACGCTGGGCTCATAAGCTTTAAAATTTCATGCGTAAAGACGCCCCGTCCGCCTCCGAGTTCGACAATTATTTTTGCGTCTGAATAGTTGAGTTTTCCAAAAATAAACTTTCCCAACGACTTGCTGCTAGATGATATTGCTCCTACACTTCTGTTCTTGATGAATTCACTCAAGTATGACATAAACACTAATTTTTTTTGGTGTTCGAATGTAGTTATTTTTTGCGAGCCATGTTAGAGGAAATAAAACTAAAATATAAATGACTTTACTAATCCTTTAGGAAAATCTCTATATATTCTGAAAACTCCTCCTCCATGTCCACTTGTAACGTGTTGAGTGTTACATCTTCATCCTCAAAACTCCTTTAATGAAATCCGTTTACTTTCATCCAACCAGGAGCGCTGTTACAATTCCCTATCAAATGATCAATTCCGACCTCGCTTTTTGAAATGGCTCTTTGAATAGTTTCTCCAACTTTGAATGGTTCCCCATTGTAATAATTCCAAGAAGTATTTGATAGATTTATGGAGTTTGGGTCATCATTATCATTTTGATTGTTTTCAATGGTGTGATGAATAAAAAACCGAAGCATGTTTTTTTAAATCCTTGTAAATCAAATCTTCAACGACGTCTCTTTTTGTTTGTGATAAATCATTCAGATAGTCAGTTCTTCGCTTTATTCCCCCTCCAAACCCTTGAATTGTTTGAAAACGTTTATTGATATTAATCGAAATCGCATTACCCGGCATTGCATTAATTTCATCCAAATAAGTAAGTTGAATTTGCATTTAAATAGCGAAAACTTATTTGGTAACTCGGGACACTTACACTCGTAGTAAAAGTATATGAATATTGTTTCCAGTTTTGCGTAAGTTCAAAACTAGCTTGCTTAAAGACTGAACTTCCCACTGATGTGTCGCTAAGACACAATTTCAGAAAAGGCACTTCTTGATCATAGGTGGCCTTGGCGAAAAAGGAAATGGTTACTTTTTGATCTGCATTCATAGAAAATTGATGATCGGACTTTGTTTGTATACTGTATTGATAATCACCTAAAGCATTCACCTGAGCTCGTAAAGCTTTAGTACTCCCAAACAATTCATTATTATCAACTACACCAAAGATTGCATTTGACCCATCTATAGACTGATGAGTCCACATGGTAAATCCATTATCAGATGTCTGCTCAAGCTCACCATTTTGTATAGGTAGCTCCTGCGTAAATAAACTCATCGTACACAGGGTAACCGAAATGAATGCACTTAAATATTTCATTTTTCTATATTAGAGCTAAAATTGATCATTGAATAGTACATTAAATTCATTCAATAACACCTTTTATTCATACTGGCAAAAAATCATCTTAATTGTTGCTATTAGCTCTTTGCATGCACAAACTTTCAAAAATCCAATTTTAGCGGGGGGGTATCCCGATC
>JAKMFI010000072.1 GCA_022425505.1 Flavobacteriaceae bacterium
CCGATGTGATCCGTTTTCTTCACACAAACAGTAAAGGCAGTTTTCCCATCATTGGAGTAGGAGGCATTCATACCCCCCAAGATGCGATAGACAAACTAGAAGCAGGCGCATCTTTACTTCAAATCTACACTGGCTTTGTCTATGAAGGACCTGGAATGGTAAAGCGTATTCTCAAAGCTTTGTAAAAACAATATATTTTCTAAATTTACAAAGTATTAACCCTAATCTTATTATAATGATTTATCTGTTTATTGCCTTAACTGGTCTTGTAATTGCCTCTCTTTTTAATAAATTTTCCAAGTTAAGAATACGTTCTCTATACATTTTAGTATAATTGGCTCTTTTATTGGAAGTTTGTCAATGACCCAAATCAGTTCTCACTAGCCGCAAGCCTAGTTGGGGCGGTAATCGTTGTTTTCATTGTCTGTTGTGCCCAGCGGGCTTAACCCTTTTCCGCAACTGGAAACCAAGTTTTCAATCGGTCTGACTGAATAATTTCATCAATTTTTGTAAGTTCACAGTTCTAAAAGAACAACGATGTCAATTCAGGAATTATTCAAGCACGCACCCTTGCTTTTGGGTTGTGTATTCATAACCTCTTGTACAACCAAGACAGGAGTAGATAACCCTTTACTACAAGAGTGGACAGGGCCATATGGTGGTCTGCCTGCTTTTGACCAAATCGATATTGCCGATGTGGAAGACGCGATGGTTACTGGAATGGAGCTAAGCTTAGCTGAAATTGAATCCATAGCCAACAACCCCGAAGTACCCAATTTTGAAAATACAATTGTTGAAATGGAACGGTCTGGTGCAGCACTCGACCGTGCATTTCGCTATTACGGGATTTTAAGAAGCAATATCTCCACACCAGCATTTAGAGAAATTGATGTGGCACTTGCTCCACAATTTGCAGATTACAGTGCCAAAATCACCCAAAATCAACGCCTTTTTTCTAGAATTAAATCCATCTATGAAAAGTCATTGCAATCGCCTTTAGAAGATGATCAACAACGAGTTGTGGAGCTAACATACAAGAGTTTTGAAATGAACGGTGCTGCTTTGGACTCATTATCCAAAGCTCGCTATGCCGACATCAATCGTGAACTGTCATCTCTTTACACAACCTTTTCAAACAACGTACTCCACGATGAGGAAAATTATGTCACCTTTTTGACAGAAGGCCAATTGGGAGGACTGTCACAGGGCTATATCAAATCCGCTGCTCGTACTGCCACAGCCAAAGAACAAGATGGGAAATACGCGGTGACCAATACGCGCTCGTCTATGGATCCGTTTTTGACGTCCTCAACCGAACGTGAACTCCGAAAAATTGTTTGGTCCAACTACTATTCGCGTGGAGACAATAACGATGAGTATGACAACAAAACGATTATTGCTAAAATTTTAGAACTGCGCCGCGAGCGTGTAGAACTCTTGGGGTATCCCGATTACCCGACATGGCGCTTGCAAGATCGCATGGCGAAGAATCCACCCAACGCACTCCAGTTGATGGAAACGGTATGGCCAGCTGCCATTGCACGTGTTGCAGAAGAAGTTGCGGATATGCAAACCATCGCAGATCAAAACGGAGATCAAATTATGATCGAACCTTGGGATTATCGCTTTTATGCCGAAAAGGTACGCCGCGCAAAATACGACCTCAACTCTGAAGAGGTCAAGCAATACTTACAATTGGACAACCTTACCGATGCGATGCATTATGTAGCGGGTCGACTGTTTAATTATGCGTTTAATCCTGTTCCTGAGGGGAGTGTACCCGTTTTTCATGAGGATGTAAAAGTTTGGGATGTGACAGACATCACAACTGGCAATCACATTGGATTGTGGTATCTCGACCCTTACGCTAGAGAAGGTAAACGATCGGGAGCATGGGCAACCACTTACCGCAGCCACACCACCTTTGATGGAAAAACAAATGTGTTGGCCTCCAACAATTCCAATTTTGTCAAGCCCGCACCAGGCGAGCCCTTGTTGATTTCATGGGATGATGCGACGACTTTCTTTCATGAGTTTGGGCATGCACTCCATTTCTTTTCATCAGAAGTACGCTATCCAACACTGAATGGTGGGGTTCGTGACTATACCGAATTCCAGTCGCAACTCCTCGAGCGCTGGCTCTCTACCGACGAGGTGATTGACAACTATTTGCTTCACGCAGATACAGGCGAACCCATGCCCGATGAGTTGGTTGCTAAAATCAAAAATGCAGCGACTTTTAACCAAGGATTTGCGACAACCGAATATCTTGCTTCCGCACTGATCGATATGAAGATACACTTGGCAGATCCAAAGGGGATGGATGTGGGAGTTTTTGAAAAAGAAACCCTTGCCGAGTTGAACATGCCAAAAGAACTTCCCATGCGCCACCGTACACCTCATTTTGGGCATGTATTCTCTGGCGAGGGCTATGCCACCGCTTATTACGGCTATATGTGGGCCGATGTGCTGACTGCCGATGCCTCAGAAGCTTTTGCCCAAGCACCTAGCGGTTATTACGATGAGGACTTGGCAGACAAGTTGGTCAAATATCTTTTTGCGCCTCGTAATTCCATCGATCCCAACGAGGCCTTCCGTTTGTTTAGAGGTCGGGGTGCAGATGTCAATGCCTTGTTGCGGGCAAGGGGCTTTCCAACCAAATAAGAGCAGGTGCTTGATTTTGGACTCATCGCAGCAGTTGGTCTGATCCATTTGGTCGCATTGGTTAGCCCGGGTCCTGACTTTGTGGTGGCCTGTCGCAATTCCTTGCTGTATTCACGAACGATTGGGATTTATACTGCTGTGGGCTTTGGACTCGGGATTTGTGTACATATCAGTTATGCTGTTTTTGGATTGTCGTGGTTGATTGCCAACAATGAACTCATCTTTACAGTCATTCAATACCTTGGAGCTTTCTATCTGATGTTCATTGGTATTCAATCCTTGCGGAGTTTTCAGAGTCAGATTGGAC
>JAKMFI010000073.1 GCA_022425505.1 Flavobacteriaceae bacterium
AACTCCCCCTTTCCAAATTCGGAATCAGGCCGTGGGGAGTCGTTCCCGTTTTGTAACGAGATAGACCCCGACCAAAACAAAACCGATGGCAAGCCATTTGGTGGCATTCATTTGATCAGCACCCACAGCGAGGGCAAATAAAATCCCAATAATGGGCTGAACATAGGTAAAGACTGAGAGGGTAGTAGCCCGCAGATGCCGTATGGCATACATCATCAGCAAATAAGTCATAAAGGTTGTGCCGAGCACCACAAAGCCAATCCGCCAATAGATCGAGAGTGGTATTTGTTGCCATTCGATGGCTAAAAACTCGGGTAAAGCCACGGGGGCACTCATTACCAGCCCAATCAAAAACAACCATTTGAGCAGATGGATGGTATTGTATTTTTGACTCAGGGGTTTGACATAGATCATATAGAGACCATAGGCGCTTGCATTGACGACAAATAAGAAGTTGCCCAAGGCGATATTGGGTGCGTTGGGGGGCGCGTGTTGGTTAAACAAAATCAGGGATAATGCGCCCAAAAATCCAAGGAGAACGCCAATCACACGATATCGTGCCATTTGCTCTTTGAGCAGTAGGGCAGAAAACAAAAACACCATGATGGGGGTGGTGGTGATAATCACCGTACTGTTGATGGGGGTGGAATATTCCAATCCTTTAAAAAAGGCAAGCATATTGATGGCCATACCCAAAAACGCAGCGCGAACAAAATGCCTGAAATCCGCACGGGCAATGGGCTGTTTGGGCAAAAACAGACTCACTGCCCAAAAAAGTACTGTGCCTCCGATCAGGCGAATCATGATAAAGCCAAAGCCCTGTACATAGGTGGGCATGACGTCTTTGGCAATGGTGTGGTTGAGGGCATAAATGGTGGTGCCTCCCAAGGCAGCCAATATGGCAAGGAATCGCTTATCCATGAACGGCCCGTTGCATGTCTGCAACTGTTTTTTTGGCATTGCCCAAATAAAAGTTGTTTTCCCAGTGGAGAATGGGACGCTTAAGACAGCTATATTCCGTTTCCAATAGCTGTTTATAGCCCGTTTCGTCTAGGGTTTTTCCTGCTTTATTGAGGGCTTGCAGCACCCGAGAGCGTTTGTTGATGAGTTGTTCATACGATTGAGTCACGCCATAGAGGGCCTCGAGTTGTGCCTGACTGATGGGTTGGTGTTTGACATCCTGCAATTTGGTGCCTTCTGGCAGGTTGAGTTCCTTCAAAATGCGCATACAAGTATTGCAAGTCGATAAGTAGATGTAGGAGTTCATCGTGCTGTGGTTTCTCGTTCAAAGATGATGAATTTTTTAGGAAAAGTAGGTGTGGTTGCGCAAACATCAATACATTTGCTGCCAAATCATATTGAGATGGGAAAAGACAACCTCCAATTCAATTCAAAAACGATTCATGGCGGACAACATCCCGACAAGGGCTATGGCGCTGTGATACCCCCCGTTTATCTGACCTCCACCTATGCCCAAAGCACACCTGGAGGGCATATGGGCTATGAATACAGTCGCACACACAATCCCACCCGAACGGCACTCGAAGCCGCTTTGGCGAGTATCGAAGATGGTACCCACGGATTCTGCTTTGGATCGGGCATGGCCGCCATCGATGCGGTCATCAAGCTGCTCTCCCCGGGAGACGAGGTGATTTCGACCAATGATCTCTATGGCGGTAGCTATCGGATTTTCACCAAGATATTTGAAGACTTTGGGATTGGGTTTCACTTTGTCGATATGCAAGACCCCGCCAATGTAGCTGCAAAAATCAATGCCAAAACCAAGCTGATCTGGGTCGAAACTCCCACCAATCCGATGATGAATGTGGTGGATATCGAAGCCATGCACAAGCTGGTGGCAGACAAAGACATTTTACTGGCAGTTGACAATACCTTTGCTTCGCCTTATCTGCAACAACCCCTCACCATGGGCGCCGATATTGTGATGCACTCCGCAACCAAATACCTCGGGGGACACTCCGATGTGATTTTGGGTGCCTTGGTGGTGCGCGATGCTGCGCTAGCAGAGCGTTTGTCGTTTATCCAAAACGCCAGCGGTGCGGTTTGTGGTCCTCTTGATGCCTTTTTGGTATTGCGGGGGATCAAAACCCTGCATGTCCGTATGCAACGCCATTGCGAAAACGGAGAGAAAATCGCCCATTTTTTAGCCGATCATCCCAAAGTGGCTAAGGTGTATTGGCCAGGCTTTCCGACCCATCCCAATCACGAGGTGGCCAAAAGACAGATGAATGGCTTTGGAGGTATGATTTCGTTTGTACTTGGAGATGATTCACTCGAAAAAGCCACCCAAACGGTGGAGCAACTTCAACTCTTTACCTTGGCCGAATCGCTCGGAGGCGTGGAGAGCTTGGCTGGACATCCTGCGAGCATGACCCACGCATCGATTCCCAAAGCAGAACGAGAAAAATCGGGCGTGGTCGATGGCTTGATTCGCCTAAGTGTGGGCATCGAAGACAGCGATGATTTGATCGAAGATCTCAAGCAAGCACTTGGCTAGCCAATTTAAATTAATCCGTATTTTTAACAGATAAAACTTAACCATGAAACAAATCATTGAGCAGTTTATCACTGATGTCGAAAAGCGCAACCAACATGAGCCAGAGTTTATGCAAGCAGTTCGTGAAGTTGCCGAAAATGTAATCCCCTATATCGTTCAGCATGACATCTATCACGGAAAAAATATCTTGATGCGCATGGCCGAACCCGAGCGGGTAGTAAGCTTTCGCGTACCGTGGATTGATGATACCGGAGAAATTCGGGTCAACCGTGGTTTTCGGATCGAAATGAACTCTGCCATTGGGCCTTACAAGGGTGGCTTGCGTTTTCATGAGTCGGTCAACCTGAGTATTCTTAAATTTTTGGCATTCGAACAAGTATTTAAAAATGCGTTGACAACCCTTCCGATGGGGGGTGGAAAAGGCGGTGCTGACTTTGATCCTAAAGGCAAATCAGACGGGGAAGTGATGCGTTTTTGTCAGAGCTTTATGACCGAGCTATTTCGCCATATCGGTCCTAATCGGGATATTCCTGCTGGGGATATCGGGGTTGGTGGGCGAGAAATTGGCTATATGTTTGGCCAATACAAACGGCTGAAAAATGAATTTACAGGTGTTCTTACTGGAAAAGGAATCAGTTGGGGTGGTTCAATGATCCGCCCCGAAGCCACAGGATACGGTGCCGTATATTTTGCTGAAAATATGCTTTCCACCAAATCGGATGGGCTGCAAGGCAAAAGCGTAGTGATTTCTGGTTCGGGGAATGTGGCGCAATACGCTGCCGAAAAATGTATTCAGTTGGGTGCCAAGGTTCTCACTCTTTCCGATTCTTCGGGCTATGTGATGGATCCAGATGGGATCGATGCCGATAAGCTGGCTTTTGTAATGGACATGAAAAATACCAAACGTGAACGAATTAACAAATATGTCGATACCTATCCCCGTGCAAGCTTCCACGCTGGGGAGCGGCCATGGGCGGTGCCTTGCGATGTGGCCTTGCCTTGTGCGACCCAAAACGAACTCGATGAAAACGATGCCAAGCAGCTCGCTGCCAATGGATGTTTTTGTGTGAGTGAAGGCGCCAATATGCCTTCCACTCCCCAAGCGATTAAAGTATTCCACGCCAACAAGATGCTCTATGCACCGGGCAAGGCATCGAATGCAGGTGGCGTAGCGGTTTCTGGTTTGGAAATGGCACAGAACTCCCTCCGCTATAGCTGGACTCGAGAAGAAGTGGATGAACGTTTACAGGCGATTATGTCTGATATACACAATAGCTGTGTGGCCTATGGCCAAAATGGCGATCATGTCAACTATGAAAAAGGAGCCAATATCGCTGGTTTTGTCAAAGTTGCCGATGCCATGCTTGCACAGGGGGTGGTTTAGGCATACGTTTTGAAGAAGATTTCCGTTTACTGTGATATGAAAGCCCTACAAATTTTATTGTTGTTCTGTACCGCTGTCCTATACGGGCAGTATTCTGG
>JAKMFI010000101.1 GCA_022425505.1 Flavobacteriaceae bacterium
GTTTTGGCGGCGTGGGTGATCAGCTTTTGCACCATCTCACAGTTTGTGTCAAACTCGCTTTCAGTAGAACTGTCTTCAATGGCATAATTGAGATAAGAATACACCCCGTAGTTGGAAAGGGATGCAATGGTAGATTCGGACTCTTGAAGTGTTATTCCAGCATAAAACGGACGAAATAACCAGCGTTGAAAATATTGTAATCCTGGTAATTGGATATGCCCAAAGCGTTTCAATAGCTGAATACCGAGTTTTGAAATGCGTGGATTTGACAGCAACCGGAACAAACGCATCAACTGCTTGAGTTCCTTTGTTGAACGATGCACAAAAGAGGAATCATGATTGTTAAAAATATCACGCATATAATTCAAACTATTTGTTTTACAACACTTAAAAATAAAACATTTGGGTTACTTTCGCAGCATGGCTGAAAAAAAGATTGACAAACCATTGATTAGCATAGTACTTTACACGAACAAAGGTTGGAATCGCCTTGACGAAACGGTCGGGTCAAAGCAGTACACTTCAATCTTTGTACTTACTGACAGCAATACCAACCAACACTGCTTACCCAATTTTGACAATCACTTTCAGCACCCTTACACCCTACTGACTATGGAAGCTGGTGAAACCAACAAGCATCTGGCGACTTGCGAAGATTTGTGGGCTTCACTATCAGAGCAAGGAGCCGATCGCAATAGCTTGTTGATCAATCTTGGAGGCGGTGTTGTAACTGATTTGGGGGGTTTTGTCGCCTGCACCTACAAACGAGGAATTGATTTTATCAATATTCCCACCTCACTCCTAGCCATGGTTGATGCCTCAATGGGCGGAAAAACTGGTGTGGATTTTCA
Organism: Flavobacteriaceae bacterium; assembly: GCA_022425505.1. GTDB lineage: Bacteria > Bacteroidota > Bacteroidia > Flavobacteriales > Flavobacteriaceae > UBA724. Next base: position 852 of record JAKMFI010000101.1, read on the forward strand.
AGGCTTAAAAAACCAAATCGGAATCATTAAAGAGCCAGAGTTTGTTGTGATTGATGATGTCTTTTTACAAACGCTACCCCAAGACGAGCGCAGAAGTGGATATGCCGAAATGCTAAAACATGGACTCATAGTAGATGCGGATTATTTCTCGGTTCTAGCGTCAAGCTCTATTGCTATAAATGATCAAATGACAGATCATATCCGTCACTCGGTCAGCATTAAGAGTCAAGTGGTTACCGAAGACCCTTTTGAGCAGGGTTTGCGCAAAATTCTCAACTACGGTCATACCCTAGGACACGCGATTGAAACCCATTTTCTAGAGCATCCAACTAAAAAACGCTTGCTGCATGGTGAGGCCATTGCGATTGGAATGATCATGGAAGCCGAGTTGTCTTTCCGCACCACAAATTTGACAGTGGAAGAGCGTGACCGAATCAAAACCGTTTTTTCATCGATTTATGACCCTGTCTCGTTTGCAGAGAGCGATGTGATTGCAATCAAAGGACTACTAAAGCACGATAAGAAAAATCAATCGGATCAAGTACGCTTTGTACTGCTACAAGCCATCGGTAAAGCTGTTATCGATTGCCTGGTTAGCGAGGAGGATATCAACGCTGCCTTTCAGTTTTACGCTGATTAAGCAGAGTTTCGACTGGCATTGATATTTCCAAATAGCGAGCGGGTTACCATTTTTTCAAGGATTTCATCACTCCCCTTTTGATGTAGTTTACCCAATGCATACTGCTGTATAGTCAACAGTGGCAGCACGATTTTTTCACGCATCATAATCGATGCTTTTCCTGCTGGCTCATTTTCCATCAGTTCTGATTGTCCAGTGAGCTTTAGCAAATATTTTTTGGAGCGTTGGTATTCTGCATAGATCTGATCCCAAAACGCACCGTACTCTGGATCGTTTTGCATATAGGCAGTGAGTTTGAAAAACGATTTGGTCAAACTCATCATGGAGTTATACACCAATGTTCTAAAGAAAGCGTTGCTTTGATATAAATCCAACACCTGATCAAAGCGCCCTGACTCCTCGAATTTTTCCAAAGCCAGACCCACACCATAAAATCCAGGTACGTTTTGCTTTAACTGACTCCAACTCCCGACAAAAGGAATTGCGCGAAGGGCTGAAAAATCCAACGACTTGGATTTCCCTCTTTTGGTTGGACGGCTGCCAATATTGGTTTTGGCGTAAAACTTCAAGGTGCTCATATGCTCCAAATAAGGCAAAAACTTTGGATGAGACTTAAAATCTTGATAGGCCTGATAACTTGTTTCGGCAAGCTCATCCATGGTTTGACGATCTTCAACAGACAACTCTGACGAGCTGCTATTAAAAACCCGGTTGGCAATCCCTGAGCTTAAAAGTTGTTCGAGGTTGTACTGGCAAGAATTGACCGTACCAAAGTTCGAACTGATCGTTTGTCCTTGAACGGTGATTTGAATCTCATCCGATTCGATGCTGTCCCCTAGAGAGGCATAAAACTGATGTGTGTTTCCACCACCACGTGCTGGTGGTCCACCTCGACCGTCAAAGAATAAAGCCTTAATCCCATGCTTTCGGGAAACTTCGGTAAGCTCTTCTTTGGCGCGGAAAATACTCCAATTCGCCATCAGATAACCACCATCTTTTGTGCCGTCTGAAAATCCGAGCATGATGGTTTGCTTGTCTCCTCTTGTTCGCAAGTGATTTCGATAGGTAGGATTACTGTACACGATATCCATCACCTTAGGTGCGATACTCAAATCGGTAATGGTTTCAAAAAGCGGAGCCACATCAACAGTGGGTACTTCCCAATTGCTCAGGCGGATCATCGCAAAGACTTCAAATATATTTTGTGCGGTTTGGTTGTTGCTAATTATATAGCGATGGCAACCGAGTTGTCCGTTTTTCGTTTGAATCTCTTGCATGGCGCGAATCGATCCAAGGGTTTTGTTGACGAGTTCGTCGGAAAAACTATCTGGAGATAAGTCTCCTTTGAGTGTGGTTAGAAATTCAATTTTCTCCGCTTCATCAAGTTGTAAATAATCCACATCCTTGTTGACTACGCCTTGCTTTTGAGCGCCTTTGAGCAAAGTCATAAAGGCCTCGTGGTGAACACGCGAATCTTGACGAATATCCAAACTGGCAAAGTGATAACCAAAGGTATTGACCTTATTGAGTAAGGCATCGACTTCTTTGGCAAACATCCCGTGGTAATCCGATACTAAAAGTTCGTGAATCTGTTCTAGCTTATCGGTCAAATCGGCAAGGGGTATTTCGGGTTGTTCTTTTTTGCTAAAGATGCTGTTATACAACTTGGTTTCGATGTCAGCAGCGATATTCTCTACCCCTTTAAAGGTGAGTCTTCTGCGCAATTTACGGATATCACGATAATAGTTCCGAATCACATTGCTACGCAATCCCTGAGCTGTTTTTAGCGTGATATCTGTGGTGACAAAAGGATTTCCATCTCGATCTCCACCGGGCCAAAATCCGAGATTGATCAATGGATTTACAAAGTCTTCCTTGTCAAAAATGTTGTTTTTGATATACTGATGGATATTGCTGACCGAGTGATAAAACACGTGCTCCAAATACCACATCAAGCTTTTTGCTTCGTCAAGAGGAGTTGGCTTTTCTTTCTTAAAAAAAGGAGTTCTGCCGAGTTGCGCAAGCAAAATCTTGATGGAAGGTAAATCGTTGACCTTAATGGCAGTTGACAAATCTGTGATGATCCCGAGAACGGAACCTGGATAAAACTGTGTCGGGTGAGCAGTGAGTACTGGGCGTACTCTAAAATTGCTGAGGTAATCTTTTAATGCTCCCGTTTTTGACTTTTCTGCAGCCTCTTCTTTAGAGCTTCTTAAGGTCCCCCGTCCACTAAAATTATTGATTTCTGTGAAGGCAGCATCTTCAATGGCATCGAAAAGCACAACCTGACGTTCGATAAATTGAATTAATCGAAACAAGGTGTCGATATTGTCTTTTTCGGAGTTGTTTGGGTAGTATTGTTCAAAAAACTCCTCTACAATTTCAATTGGATTTTTGTTTTGATCAAATCCAAGTGCACAAAATTCCGCAAAGAAAGGAAGGAGCGTAGAGGTTTTCGAAATATGGGAGTATGGAAGTGTGGAAAACACACTATTATACAGGTTGAATCTCGAAATAACCTCGTTTTCGAAGCGTTCTAATTTTGTTTTTTGTGCCATTGATTATTTTTAATTTAAAAAAAACCCTCATACTTGTGGTAAGAGGGTTTCATATATGTGTCTACCCTTTTAAAGTTCTTGGAAAATGGTATGCATCAAGCGTTTTTTATCATTGATGCTTTCTTCTAAAGAAATCATAGTTTCTGTACGCAAAATTCCATCGATGTCGTCAATCGAGAAAATAATTTCTTTGGCATGCTCCGTACTTTTTGCACGGACCTTGCAATAGATGTTAAACTTTCCAGTCGTGATGTGCGCTACCGTAACATTCGGAATTTCGGAAAGACGCTCCAAAACATATTTTGTCTGGTGGGTCTTCTCGAGATAAATCCCGATGTAAGCAATAAACGAATAGCCCAATTTTTTGTAGTCCAGAGTCAAGGATGAACCCTTGATAATCCCTGCATCTTCCATTTTCTTTACACGAACATGAACAGTTCCCGCTGAGATCAAGAGCTTTTTGGCAATGTCGGTAAAAGGGGTGCGCATGTTATCGATCAGAATGTCTAGGATTTGATGATCGATTTCGTCCAATTTCACTTTATTCATATTGTTCTTTTTGCAAATAAAGTAAAAATTCTTTGAATTATATGTATCCTAAACGCTATTTTATTGTAAATCGTATTATAAAATCAACGTATTCAACACATTTTGTGCGGATTCTTCGATTTTAAAGTCAATTGTGTTTAATTTTTCACAATTGGGCTCGATATGACCATGGCAATGCGATAAATCCCCAGCAGCAGCAAAAACCGCTTGAAAAGCTATGGAGTCGTTTTGCAAAACTTCTTGATACTGCAACCCAACATCCCCTCTCTGCTGACTGCCATTTTCAATAAAACTTACATCTCGTAAAAGAAAGTCGAAAAAGATCTTTTGATTTTCTGGGATTGAGTGATAAATCGACAAGTTCCCAAAAGTAGAGCAGGCAATGGCTTCAAGTGCCAATATATAGGCGTAAAACACATATTCTCGGGTTTTCTCACGGCTGTAGTCGTCCGGGTAGTGTCCTGCTTCTATCAACAGCGTTGGAACGCCAGCAGACTGAAAGGCATCCCCCACGCAGTTGGGGTTAAAACTGTCGTCAAAACGACCAATTTGCGATCTGATCAACGGCTGAAGCCCTTCGAAGATGGTACTTGCCAACTGTGCAGCCAAGGTTCGGGACGGATTATAATTTCGATCAAAATCAAAAGCGGGAGCCAGTAAGGATACTGTGGCTGGTTTACCATTTACGCCAAATATTGTACGCTGATCGTGTAGATTAAACGCAAAGTCAGGGGAGAATTGATCAAATTCCTCGCGCAACACACGACTTTCGATCTGACTCAAGTCTATTGCGTCTCGGTTTAAATCCACTTGATTGGCGTTTATACGTGTATACGCCTTTGCTCCATCGGGATTGAGAATAGGAATGATGGAAAGCTGAAGATTATCGAGCCAATCGGGGTTGGTATTTAGGAAACGAAGGAGATCAAACAAGCTTTTCGTTGTTGTGGACTCGTTTCCGTGCATTTGCGACCACATCAGCACCTTGGTATTCCCTGTACCTATTCGAATGCGGTAGATGGGCAAACCAGACGTACTATGACCAATTATCGAGTGATTGTAATCGGACAAGAAAGGCTCAATATGGGTATTGGTAATATATCGACCCGCTAATTTGGATTCTGCGACAGACGAATATGGCGGAAATGGATTCATATACAATTCTCGTTTGCAAATGTAAACAGAATACAAGTTACAAAAGTAAACTCTCGATTGTTACATTTGTATAGGATTTAAGCCAAAATGAATCCTTAAATGTTACAGTTGTATAATATTTTATTAAAATAATATCTAATTATCTGTTTATTAGGTATTTATATTAATATAGTGAAGTAAAAATTGAAGTTTATCCGCTTGGAATTGTATAGAAATAAAGTGTATATTTACATGATTCTATTTAAAATCACAGATAATTTACATTTGTAACATGGAAGAAATTGTCAAACGGGTTACGCAAATTTTGGAGGAACAACAGCTGAGCTCTTCTGCTTTCGCAGACACCATAGGCGTACAGCGGTCTTCCATTTCACATGTCTTGTCCAGACGAAACAAACCCAGCTTAGAGTTTATCCTAAAGACAGTTCGTGCGTTTCCCGCCTACTCTACTGATTGGTTGTTGTTTGGCAAATCGTCTGAATCTCCAGCAACCTACCCAACAACTAAAGATGAGACGCCACCTGCAACAGATCAAGATATCGCGTTTGCAGATAACCCCACTACAGAAGATAGCTCAATAGTTTCTTTTTCAAGTTCAAACTCACAAGTCGAGATCGATAAGATTGTTTTGCTGTATAAAGATGGGCGTTTTACAGAGTACATCCCTAAAAATGATTAATTTTGCAGCTAAAATCTGCTATGCGTCAGTTTTGCTGTTTTGTAATCACCTTGATTCTCTTTACTGCTTGTTATCAAACTGAGCGGAATTGTAAGCCCTTTCAAACTGGTTCGTTTCACTTTTACACGGTTGTTGATGGCGACACCCTTTCCAGTCGTTTTGTACGCAACGACTCGATCGAAATCGATTATTTCTTCGCCACTCCCGACACTGCCAATATCCGATGGGTCAGTGATTGCGAGTGTATCGTAACCAAACGAAACCCTCTAACCTTTCAAGAGGCCAAAGCCGTTCAAATGAAAATCCTATCTACATTTGAAGATGGCTATATCTTTGAATATAACCTTGTCGGTGACCGCTCCAATGTCCAACGCGGACGTGTGACGAGGGAGGTGGAGTAAATATTATAATTCCAAACTGATTTGGGAGTTGCCTTCCTCATCTTGGTCAACCGTTTCGGGGTCTTCCACTTCAATATCGGCAGGAGTTTCTTCCACAGGGTTTTCAAAGGGTAAAGCTTCCAACACATTAAATTGCTTTACCTTGTCTGTGGTGACTTGGTTGCCAATTGCTTTAATGCCTTTAACGGATATAAAATCTTCAAATACAAGTTTCTGAGGTGGCTTGGGGTCTTTTCCTCTGGGTTTAGCGAATTCAATCTCAAACACAGGTCTGTGATCCGTACTGATCAACTCCAGATGGTTTTGCTTGCCTTCTTTGATAAAGCTCTCTTCCCGATCGGCAGATTCAATGAGAAAACGCTTGCCAAAATAACGCTCCTTCGCACCGTCAAAATAGATTGCGGATATCGGTTTGGTCGGCTCCCATTTTTCTAAAATCAGCATATCCTCTGGAAAATGCATATTGAGATCTGGAATACTGGTTTTGATCAATCCTGACTGTGTGGCAATCAACAAACGGTCATCCCCACGGAATGCCCCGACCAAGTCTCCACGCCCATCGACATTGAGACGGCCTACCGTTTCATCAAAAAAAATATCACGAGGTTTTAGAGTAGAAACCCCTTCTTCCTTCAATTCAATACGTTTGACTGTATATTTTGTAACTGTATTTCCACGAACCCCTCTTGATTTGATATCCAAATCCGCAAAATCGAGATCCCATTTCAGTTTTTTGATACTCCCCGACTGTCGCAATAAGACGGTAACAATCTCGGCTTCCCCATTCGGGTTGGCCGAAAAGTAAAAGACCTTGGACTGGGCCTTCCCATTGGTCAGGTTATAGGATTTGTCTCGAGTCACACCAGTTACTGGGAATCGCTTCATATAGGTTGTACCGCCCCGTCCATCCCTGTAAATCATATTGTAGATGGTGCGGTCGTCTTTCTTTTTAAATACAGCCACATGAATTATATTTTTTCCGATAAAGGTTTTGGACTCAACCTTGGTTACGGTCATCTTCCCATCTTCGGTAAAGACAATGATATCATCGATATCGGCACAGTCTGTTACGTATTCATCCCTGCGGAGTGAAGTCCCCACAAAGCCCTCTTCTCTGTTGACATAGAGCTTGGTATTGCGAATCACGACCTTTTTGGCATCTACATCGTCAAACACACGAATTTCAGTTTTGCGCTCACGCCCTTTACCGTATGTCTTTTTGAGATGCGTGAAATAACTGATCGCGAAGTCTGTCAAATTGGAGAGGTCATGCTTGACTTGCGCCAAATCGGCTTCTAGGGCATCGATACGCTGTTGCGCTTTGTCTAGATCGAATTTGGAAATACGTTTGATACGGATTTCTGTCAAGCGAACCACATCATCGTCATTGACCTCTCGCTTCAAATGGCCGATATGCGGAGCCAAACCCTTATGAATGGCCTGAATCACACCCTCCCAAGTTTCTTGTTCTTCGATATCTCGATAAATACGCTTTTCAATAAAAATGCGTTCGAGAGAAGCAAAGTGCCACTGCTCTTCGAGTTCAGCCTTTTTGACAAGGAGTTCTTGTTCCAAAATCGAAACCGTATTGTCTGTCGATCGGCGCAACATCTCACTCACTCCGATAAAGAGGGGCTTGTTATCCTCGATTATACATCCCAAGGGAGAAATGGAAGTTTCACAAGCGGTAAACGCAAAAAGGGCATCAATCGTTTTATCTGGTGAAATGTTGGGTGGCAGGTGAATCAGAATTTCAACCTCAGCAGCGGTATTGTCTTCAATACGCTTGATCTTGATTTTTCCTTTATCGTTGGCCTTTAAGATGGAATCGATAAGCGATGAGGTCGTTGTGCTAAATGGAATTTGACGAATCACCAAGGTGTTTTTGTCGAGTTGAGCGACTTTGGCACGCACACGAATTTTACCCCCTCGCAAACCATCATTATACTGTCCAACGTCCATCACGCCACCTGTTGGGAAATCGGGATACAACTCAAATCGCTTTCCCTTCAGGTGCTTAATCGATGCATCGATCAGTTCGATAAAGTTGTGCGGTAGAATTTTGGTGGATAGTCCAACGGCAATCCCTTCACCACCTTGTGCGAGCAGCAATGGGAATTTTACCGGGAGATGAATCGGCTCCTTTTTTCGTCCGTCATACGACAATTGCCATTGTGTGACTTTCGGACTATAAACAACTTCTAGGGCGAATTTGGACAGGCGTGCCTCGATATATCGAGAGGCAGCAGCACTATCGCCAGTGAGAATGTTTCCCCAGTTTCCTTGGGTGTCAATCAACAAGTCTTTTTGCCCGATTTGCACCATGGCATCAGAGATACTCGCATCTCCGTGTGGGTGGTATTGCATGGTATGCCCAACGATATTGGCAACTTTGTTGTAGCGCCCATCGTCCAACTCACGCATCGAATGCAATATGCGTCTTTGTACGGGCTTGAGTCCATCCGCAATAGCAGGTACAGCACGCTCCAATATCACATAGGAAGCATAGTCTAAGAACCAATCCTTGTACATGCCCGTTACCTTGACTAAGGTATCTTGCGTTTCGTCGTGATGTTCGTCCAAGTGTTCCTCCATGCTACTCCTCGACTTGATCGAGTTCTACTTTGAGATTATCAATAATAAATTCTTGACGTTTGGGTGTGTTTTTACCCATATAGAACGACAACAACTCGTCAATACCCACTGCCCTATCCAGCATCACTGGGTCGAGTCGAATGTCCTCTCCAATAAAGTATTTGAATTCGTCTGGCGAAATCTCTCCCAAGCCCTTAAATCGGGTAATCTCGGGCTTTTGACCTAGTTTTTGCATGGCTTGGACTCGCTCCTGTTCTGAATAACAGTAAATCGTTTCTTTTTTGTTGCGTACTCGAAACAATGGCGTTTGTAAGATATAGAGATGCCCTTCTTTAATCAGTTCAGGAAAGAATTGTAAAAAGAAGGTGATCAACAACAAGCGGATATGCATCCCATCGACGTCGGCATCGGTAGCGATTACGATATTGTTGTACCGCAAGTCCTCCATGCTTTCTTCGATATTGAGGGCAGCTTGCAAAAGGTTAAACTCCTCGTTTTCATATACGATTTTCTTGCTCATCCCATAGGAATTCAGGGGTTTCCCTCGCAAGCTAAAGACCGCTTGGGTGTTCACATCTCTCGATTTGGTAATCGATCCACTCGCCGAGTCACCTTCCGTGATAAACAGAGTTGATTCCAATCGTCTCTCTTTTTTTAGATCCCCAAGATGCACGCGGCAATCCCGTAACTTTTTGTTGTGCAAGCTCGCTTTTTTGGCACGTTCCCGTGCCAGCTTTCGAATGCCTGAAAGCTCTTTTCTTTCCTTTTCGGCTTGGAGGATTTTGCGTTGAAGCTGCTCAGCAGTTGTGGTGTTTTTATGAAGATAATTATCGAGTTGCGTTCCGATAAAGTCATTGATATAGGCACGAACCGATGGCAAATCCCCTCCCATTTCCGTAGAACCGAGTTTAGTTTTGGTCTGGGATTCAAAAACGGGCTCCATCACCTTGATGCTAATCGCTGAAATGATAGACTTTCGAATGTCTGATGCGTCAAAGTTTTTGCCATAATGCTCCCGTACCGTTTTTACGATGGCCTCTCGAAAAGCAGACTGGTGCGTTCCGCCTTGAGTGGTGTGTTGTCCATTGACAAAAGAATGATATTCTTCGCTGTACTGGGTTTTGCTATGTGTAATGGCTACTTCGATATCATTTCCACGCAAATGAATGATGGGATACAACATATCCTCGGCATTGTTATTGTCTTGCAATAAATCTTTCAGACCATTGTCTGATTTATATTTTTCGCCATTAAAGACAATGGTTAAACCAGGATTTAAGTACACATAATACTTGAGCATACGCACAATGTACTCATGGCGATATCGATAGTGCTTAAAAATACTTTCATCAGGCACAAATGAAACGGAGGTTCCTTTGCGTTTGCTACTCGGTTCTTGTGCGGGGTCTTCGACGAGCTCTCCTCGCTCAAACACGGCAATTTTGCATTGTACATCCCGTACAGACTCCACCTTAAAATGGGCTGACAAGGCATTGACGGCTTTTGTTCCTACGCCGTTGAGTCCAACAGACTTTTTAAAGGCACGGGTGTCGTACTTCCCACCAGTATTCATACGGGAAACCACATCGACCACTTTGCCCAAGGGTATACCACGGCCATAGTCACGCACAGTGACCTGCCCCTCTTTGACAGAAATTTCTATGGTTTTGCCCGCACCCATGACAAACTCATCGATACTGTTGTCTAGCACTTCTTTGAGTAAAATATAAATCCCATCATCGGCAGAAGAACCATCGCCAAGTTTTCCGATATACATCCCGGGACGCATGCGAATATGCTCTTTCCAATCGAGCGAACGAATGTTGTCTTCTGTGTACTGCGTGGTTTGTGGCATGGTGGCTAATTTAAAACTTCATCTTTACATATATAAGTGCAACCAGCGAAAGAAATTAACAATATCAAAGGGGCTTTTGTTGAAAATGATTTCTTCAAAAAATGTTAAATTTTTTTTGGATTTGATGCGAATGATTAAAACTTCATTACATTTAAAATATGAAACCCAATCTCCTACTTCTCGTCCTGTTATTTGTCGCACATTCGTTTGCCCAAACCACAGAGGTGGTTTCTTTGGATTATCCGCGACTCCAACCTCTTTTACATCAAAACAGTGAATCCGTTCAGGTTGTCAACTTCTGGGCGACATGGTGCGCGCCTTGCATTAAGGAACTCCCCTATTTTGAAGAGCTCAACAAGCTAGAAGGTGTTGAAGTGTTACTAGTTAGCTTAGACTTTCCCAAGCACAAACAAAAACGACTGATTCCATTTGTCGAAAAACACAAACTCCAATCGAGAGTCATTCACCTCGATGATGAAGATGAAAATTATTGGATCAATGAAATTAGTACCACTTGGAGTGGTGCTTTGCCCGCAACCTTGATCTATACCCAAAACCGACGCGGGTTTTATGAGCAGTCCTTTACCAAGGATGAATTGTTCAATGAAGTCAAGTCTTACTTTTAATTCAATAACATTATGAAAATCATTTTATTCGCTTTTTGTTTATTATTTCTCTCAACACCGACCGACCTTGCAACCGGAGATGGTTACAAAATTGGCGATGTTGCCACAGATTTTTCCTTGCCCAATGTCGATGGCGAGATGGTGTCTTTGGCCGATTTTGAAGATGCCAAGGGTTTTATTGTCATTTTCACTTGCAATACTTGCCCCTATTCCGTGGCCTATGAGCATCGGATTATCGCTTTGGACAAGGCATATAAGTCAAAAGGGTACCCCGTGATAGCGATTAACCCCAATGACCCAGCAGCCATAGACGGCGATGAACTTGCAGATATGAAAGTCCGTGCAACAGAAAAAGGGTTTACCTTTCCCTATTTGCAAGATGTTGGGCAGCAGGTTTATCCCCAATATGGCGCTACAAAAACCCCACATGTTTTTGTCTTACAAAAGGAGGGTGAGAACAATATCGTACGTTATATCGGTGCGATCGATGATAGCTCACGCAATCCGAAAAAAGTCAAAAAACGCTATGCCGAACAAGCCGTTGATGCGCTATTGGCTGGAAAATCCCCCGGCACAACAAAAACCAAGGCCATCGGGTGTTCGATTAAGACGTTATAACATCACCCCAACCACCCTTCTCGATCCAAACTCCGGCATTGGATGGCCTCAGCGATATGGTGGTTTTGGATGGCTTCTGCTCGTTCTAAATCGGCGATCGTTCTGGCAACCTTTAGAATGCGGTCGTATGCCCTGGCCGATAGCTTGAGTTTCTCCATGGCTTGTTGAAGTAAGGCGAGAGATTGATCCGATAATTGACAATGTTTCCGTAATGCTTTGGTGTTCATCTGTGCATTGTGAAAGACTTTGGGGTTTTCTCTAAATCGCAATCGTTGTACTTCTCTCGCATCAATCACACGCGCACGAATTGCCGCACTCGTTTCACTGGTTTCCTTTGTAGAGAGCTTGTCAAATGGTACGGGATTCACTTCGATATGTAAGTCGATTCTGTCTAGTAAAGATCCAGAGATTTTACTCATATAGCGTTGCATTTAACTTTGGCTGCTGCGTATAGCAGCCGTGTCATCGTTGAAATAGCCCGAAGGACTTGTGTTCATGCTGGCAACCAGCATAAAAGAGGCAGGATAGCACACGGTAAACTTTGCCCTCGAAATGGTGACTTCTCTGTCCTCAAGGGGTTGACGCATCACCTCAAGTGCACTGCGTTTTAACTCGGGGAGTTCATCGAGAAAAAGTACCCCGTTGTGTGCAATTGAAATTTCACCTGGCTGTGATTAGGAACCTCCGCCAACCAAAGCAACATCCGAAATGGTGTGGTGCGGAGACCGAAAGCTCGTGCACGCAACAAGCCCTCATCTTTTACGCCACCGACTACGGAGTGAATTTTTGTAGTTTCCAAAGCTTCTTCGAGTTCCATAGGAGGCAATATCGTTGGCAATCGCTTGGCGAGCATGGTTTTACCAGATCCTGGCGGTCCAATTAAAATGATATTATGTCCACCAGCTGCTGCAATTTCCATACATCGCTTGATGCTTTGCTGCCCTTTTACATCTGAAAAGTCCAAACCGTAATGATGTTGTGTGCGAAACGCTTCTTGGATGTCGATGTTTTCGGCATCAAATGGAG
>JAKMFI010000089.1 GCA_022425505.1 Flavobacteriaceae bacterium
TGGAACTATAAAAAAGTGACAGGCAATGGAAATCTAACCACAAAGACAATCAAAACACCTACATATGACCACATCAAATCCGTGGGCTTTATGGACATAAAACTTATTCAGGGAAATGAGGGAGAAATCACTATAAAAACTGACGAAAACATACAGGAATGGATTGAAATCAAAGTAAAAAAAAACACCTTGGTTTTGGACATCAAAGACAACGTGAATATTCGCACAAAGAAAGGGGTTCATATCACGGTTCCATTTGAAGAGATCTCGGGTGTAAGCTTGGTTGGTTCTGGGGATATCCACACTGAAGATACTATAAAGGCATCTGCATTCGAAACTGAGCTTGTTGGTTCTGGAGACATTGATTTAACAATCCACACCTCGAAAGTAAAGGCAAAAGTTACGGGCTCAGGCGACATGACATTATCGGGATCTACAGACGAACTTCAAATACATGTGACAGGCAGTGGCGACTTTGATGGAGAGAGTTTAACGTCAAATCGTACAGACGTGTCCTGTACAGGATCGGGTGATGCTGTGGTCGTTGCCAATACCAATCTAAATGCCAAGGTCCATGGCTCTGGGGATATCGAATATAAGGGTATGCCTACTCAAAAAGATGTTCGCATATTTGGGTCAGGAGATGTTGATCAGTATGCTGAGGACATTTAATCCTTGCTCTTCAAGTTACCAACAATAGGTGCAACAACTCGTTTTACTGCATTTGCATAAACAAGCACGGCTTTTTTATCTTTGTCGTCATGGGAAGGGCATTTGAATTTCGCAAAGCACGAAAAATGAAGCGTTGGTCGGCCATGGCCAAAACCTTCACGCGCATCGGTAAAGACATAGCGATGTCAGTCAGAGATGGCGGACCCAATCCAGAGACAAACTCACGTCTCCGGGCGGTCATTCAAAATGCCAAAGCCGCCAATATGCCAAAAGATAATATTGAGCGTGCCATAAAACGGGCTTCTGACAAAAGTACTGAAAACTACAAAGAGGTACTCTTTGAGGGCTATGCCCCGCACGGTATTGCGATTCTGGTCGAAACTGCAACTGACAACAACAACCGAACGGTTGCCAATATCCGTAGCTATTTTAATAAGTGTAATGGAAATCTCGGCATCTCTGGTTCGGTGGAGTTTATGTTTGACCACACTTGTAATTTTCGAATTTCACCCGATGGACTAGACGTAGAAGAACTTGAACTGGAGTTTATCGACCATGGAGTTGATGAAGTGTTTGTCGATGATGATGGGATTTTGCTTTATGCTCCGTTTGAATATTTTGGCGCCATTCAAAAAGAACTCGAGCAGCGAGAGATTCCCATTCTTTCTTCTGGCTTTGAACGCATACCAACAACAACCAAATCACTTTCCCAAGAGCAGATGGAGGAAGTTGAAAAGCTACTCGAGAAAATTGAAGAGGATGAGGACGTGCAAAACGTTTATCACACCATGGTCTAAGACATCAATTTTTTGGCGTACTCCAAGTCTTCAGGGACATCAATCCCGACACCATCAAATTGTGTTTCGATCATTTGAATTGTTTTTCCCATTTCCAAATACCGAATGGCTTCGATTTGTTCAGACAATTCCAAGGGAGTTGGAGCATGCTCGTAAAAATCGATCAGTGCACTTTTGCGAAATGCATAAACCCCTACATGCTTGTAGACTGTGGCATGGGTTTCTTTTGATCGCTGATGGGGAATGGCAGATCGCGAAAAATACAACGCCCGATTGCACAAGTCAGTGATAACCTTAACAACATTTGGATTGTTCATCTCATCGGAAGTTGGAATCATCAACGAGGCAAGATCAATATCTTTTTGGGTATCAGATTTGAATACCTCAATTAACGACGCTAATCCTTCAGGACATATAAATGGCTCATCACCTTGCACATTGATGACAATATCGACATCCAAATCAAAAACTGCCTCCGCAATGCGGTCACTCCCACATTGATGGTCTTTTTGACTGCGAACAACATCGCCTCCAAAGTCCAATACTACCGATTCGATTTCGCTGTTGTCAGTGACGATAATTACGAGGTCAAACAAACCCGATTGATGCACCTTCTCATAAGTGTGTTGGATTACCGGTTTGCCGTGCAAGTCGGCAAGTAGTTTGCCAGGGAATCGACTGGCAGCATATCGAGCTGGTATGGCAGCAATGACTTTCATAAGGCAAAATTAAGGCAAATCAATCGTTGTCAAAGTCTTCATCTTTAAAGCCAATGAGAAATAAGTGTTCAGATGCTCTAGTAATTGCTGTATATAACCAACGATAGTAGTCAACAGAAGGCCCCTCAGGCAAATATGGCTTTTCAATAAAAACACGTTTCCATTGTCCCCCCTGTGCTTTGTGACAGGTTAAGGCATAGGCGAATTTAACCTGTAAAGCATTAAAAAATGGATTTTTCTTGACCTCTGGATATTGCTTGTATTTCGGTAAATGAGAATAGTCTTGACGGACCTTTTGATACAACTCGTTTGATTGCTCATAGGTCAATGCGTGCCCTTCTGCATCCAAAGCGTCTAAAATCAAAACGGTATCAAAAGCGTCTTGATCGGGGTAATCAACCAACTGTACATGAACCTTGGCAAAGCGGAAGCCATAGAGCTCCTGAAAAGATAAAATTCGCAAGATTTCAATCACATCACCATTCGCAATAAAACCCGCTTGACTTTCAGGAGTTAGCCAAAAATAGTTGTTTTTAACCACCAAGAGTAAGTCTCCAACTGCCAGGTCATTTTCCAAACTCATGATTTGCGTTCGGATTTGGCGGTTGTACTGATTTGCTCTTTTATTTGAACGCACAATAATGGTGTTCTCTGTCCGCCCTACGTCTCTGTAGCCATCTTCAAGTGCACCTTGAATATCATAACCATCCTGCAAATGGGTAATATCGGTTTTATTTCGAATTAGAAATTGAAAATGATCATCGATGTTTTCATGCATAATGTTTCTCAAATTTGTGGCATTGTGAAGGATTCCAGAAAGGGCATCTTGTCGAAGAACTTCAGAAAGTTCAACTTCTGAAACTTCAGCAGAAAAGTGAAGGGATAAATAGTTTTGATTTAAAGCTGGACTCAACTCTTGCTTTACGGGGGGCAATTGGGCGGTGTCGCCCACAAAAACAAGTTTACATCGATCTCCCTGTTGTACATAAGATATTAAATCTTGTAAAAGTGAACCGTTTTGAAAAAGTTGAGCAGAAGATTGTTCGTCGCCAATCATGGAAGCCTCGTCAACAATAAAAACCGCTTTTCTAAACTTGTTTTTTTGAAGGGTAAATTGAATTCCGCCTTGCTTATTTTGTTGGGCGAAATAAATTCTTTTATGTATGGTATTGGCTTTGGTTTTGGCATATGTTGACATGACTTTGGCCGCCCGACCTGTTGGTGCCATGAGCACCACTTTATACCCCAGTTTTAGAAGTGGTTTGAGCCAGGAAGCGATCAGTGTCGTTTTACCTGTACCAGCGTATCCTTTAAGCAAGAAAATAGAAGACGAAGAGCTTTGCTCCACAAAAGCAGAAAATCGGCGAATGGCTTCAATTTGGTCTGTGGTTGGCTGATAAGGAAATTCTTTATGAATGTGCTGCTGGAGACTCATGAGTTGATGTGAGCTGTAAAAGTAAGTCCTTTTTCACTTTATCTATTCAAAAAAAATTGTAGTTTTGTTGGCATTTAAATTCAAAAATCATGAAAGTCGGCATTCAAGCAGTACTCTGGATTTTATGTGTCTTCTTTGCTTATAAAATTTACGACTCCATTAATGGCCCAATCGCTTTTAACAATATCAAAACCGAACGGTACGCAAAGGTAATTTCGAAACTAAAAGATATCGGAAATGCACAAGCAGCTCACAAAGATATATTGGGATATTATAGTGATAATCTTGATAGCCTGGTCGCATTCATTGACACAGCACAATATACCTTAACCCAAAAGAGAGACTCTAGCTATTTGGAGTTTGACAGAGTCTATCGTATCGATATGCTTCGTGAAGTGATTGTTGTTGACACCCTCGGTTTCGCATCTGTTAAAGATTCCTTATTTAAGGATTCAGAGCGTTATAAAAATATGATGTATATACCTATCAAAGGGCAAGAAGACGCGCGCTTTATGCTTAAAACCGATATTTTGGATAACAACGGCTATCGACTCCCTGTATTTGAAGTCAAAGTCAGCAAGGATATTATCCTTCACGATCAAGACAAATACCTTCTAGCACTCGAAAAAGAAGTTGTCTCTGTTGATGGTGTGAATGGTCCCGAAATTACGCTTGGTTCATTAACCGAAGTAAGTACAAGCGGAAATTGGCCAACAACCTATGACTCAACAAAAGAATAATATCGATTCGAATACAAACCATGCATTGTCCATTCTGATCAATAGGAGTGGACTTTCTTTTTTGATAT
>JAKMFI010000111.1 GCA_022425505.1 Flavobacteriaceae bacterium
GTAAATGTAGTTGATACAACAAATCCTGAAATCACGCTCACGGGAGACAACCCATTATACATCAATCTTGGTCAGACTTATATAGACCCTGGTTATTCTGCAAATGATAACTATGATGGCAATATTACGAGCACTGTTGTTGAAAGTGGGGCAGTTGATACGTCAGCTGAGGGAACGTATTTCCGAAACTATAATGTAATTGATAGTTCCTCCAACCCTGCACCTTTACAAACCAGAGAGGTAACCGTAGGGTTCCCTCCTGTTATTAACTTAAATGGCAGTAACCCGATGAACTTGGAGTATCAGGTTGGGTATGTAGAACCCAACGCCACAGCAATCGATGGGGGAGTTGATTTATCTACCTCGATTTCAATCAGCGGTTCAGTCAATGAAAACCAACTCGGGACTTACAATATTATTTATTCTGTGACGGACTCGGATGGGAATTCTGTAACTGAGACTCGCGTAGTCAATGTGGTTGACACGACCAAGCCTGAAATTGCACTTTTGGGATCAGTATCCGAAACGATTGAAGTTGACACTTCATTTACAGATGCTGGCTTTACGGTTTCAGACAATTACGACAGCTCCTTGACAGTAACTGTTTCTGGTGCCGTGGATACTTCTACTCTAGGAACTTACACAGTTGATTATCAAACTAGGGATAGTCAAGGAAATGTAGCTGATCTAAAAACACGTACGTTAACTGTGGTTGATACCCAAGAGCCAGTTATAAGTTTAGTCGGTGACCTTTCACAAACAATTCAAGTCAAATCGAGCTACACTGAACAAGGAGTTAGCGCAATTGACAATTATGATGGAAATATATCCTCTTTTGTTAATATAACCGGAACGGTTGATGTAAATGCGATTGGAACATACACAATTGACTATGACGTCAGTGATAGCTCAGGAAATAATGCAATAGGAATAACGAGAACAGTTGTCGTTGTAGATACAGAACCCCCTGTTATTACCGTTTCTGGTGAAAATGAAATCACCCTTGAAGCCGATGCACCATACAGTGACGCAGGTGCAACGGTTACCGATAATTATGATACTGGGCTGGCGACAAGCGTTGATATATCCTCACTTGATTTGTCTACAATTGGTGAATACACATTAACATATACAGTTTCAGATAGCTCTGGAAATGCAGCAACTCCTGAGTATCGCACTATCACAGTAGTTGATACTCAAGCTCCCACCATCACTTTAGATGGAAATCCAACCATTGATGTGCAGGCGGGTACTACCTATGTAGACCCTAGCTTCACAGCAACAGATATTTATGATGGAGATCTGACGCCACAAGTTTTAGTTACAGGAACGGTAGACACATCGATTTTGGGGGCAATCACGTTGTCCTATGACGTTTCGGACTCATCTAATAATAATGCGCCTACAAAAACACGAACAGTTCGTGTGGTGGACACCACAAAACCGGTGATTACACTTCAAGGGGCTGATGAGATTTTATTAGAAGTTGGGGACAGTTTTACGGACCCTGGATACACAGCCACTGATAATTATAATGGGATCATCACGAACAATGTGATTGTAGCAGACCCCGTTGACACCACAACCCCAGAAAGATACATTGTGACTTACAATTTAGTTGATAGCCAAGGAAACATAGCAGATGAACAAACCCGTACGGTTGTCGTGGGATCACCGCCTACCATCACATTGAATGGGCCTAGCATCGTCACACTCGAAGTAGGAAACCCCTACACAGATCAAGGCGCTTTAGCATTCGATAACGATGATGGTTCTATGGGCTCTACTTCTGACTCGCCTAGTTTGATTACAGTCAATGGAGAAGACGATGTAAACACCAGTTTAATCGGAACCTATTACATTCAGTATTCAGTAACAGATTCTGACGGGAATACAACCACTGTTCAGCGAACGGTTAATGTGGTCGACACTACTCCTCCATCAATTACACTTGACGATGACTCTGATGTCGAAATTGAGGTCTTTTCTGATTCCTATATGGATGATACCGTTGTGACGGTAAGCGACAATTATGACACCTCAACTACATTAACCCCAACTGATGTGGTCGTAACTGATGATATTGATGAAAATGTTGTTGGAACGTATACCATTTTGTATAATTTACAAGATTCATCGGGAAATGCAGCTCCAACCAAAACACGTACGGTTCGTGTGGTTGATACCACTTCACCTGAGTTAAGTTTGGTTGGGGATAGTTCGATTTTTATTGCAAAGGGAACGACCTACACAGATCAAGGTGCAACAGCCACGGATAATTACGATGGAGTGATCAATGGAGATGTGATCACGTCAGGAAGCGTCAATAACAACCAAATTGGAAGTTATACACTGACTTACAATGTAGAAGATGCAGGAGGAAACGCGGCAGCTCCAATCACGAGAACAGTAACAGTAGGCCCAAGTGTTGACGCGACTGCCTCGCCAAACCCAGTTTGTTTTGGAGAAACTGTCACACTGGGTAGCACAAATACAGATTTGGTTGATGAAAATGGAGATGCCTACAGATTTGAGTGGAGTGCAACTCCCCCAACAGGAACCCTTTTGGACACACAGCATATCATCACTGCAACCGTTACACAAAACACTTTATTCCGACTCGAAGTTTATGACGTAAATGACGTTCTCGTTGGCTCTGATGAGAGTGAAGTCGAAGTGAATCCTTTGCCAGTATTTACGATCCAATCTGATACGACATTATGTGCTGGTGACACCATTGATTTGGGTGATGGTATTGTTGCCGAAACTGGATTTACATATCAGTGGAGTTCGCTCAATGGCTATAGTTCAACACTTGCAAATCCACCACCACATACACCAACAGCCGATGATACTTTTACATTAACAGCAACTACTGATGCAGGTTGTCAAAACACGCAAATATTTGATGTCGAAGTTGTTAATAAGCCAGTTGTCATCTTTACATCTGATGTGTTTAGCATTTGTGAGGGTGAATCGTTTACGATTGCACCTGGAGTAGCAAATGTCCAAAACTCTGATAATTATGTATGGTCCGCACCTACTGGTTATGGAAACTTCGATACACCAAACTCGTTGACACCTATATTCACACCAAGTTCGGTTGCTGAAAGTGCTGGTGTGGTTACATTGACCCTAACGGCGACTGATCAAAGTCCATGTACTGGTTCTAAATCTGAATCGATCACATTGAATATTACTCCGTTGGGTAGTATTAGCTTAAGTCCAGTTAATGCAGTCGTATGTTCAAGTGAGGATATTGAGCTGGATATTGCAGGTGCGAATTATGATGCAACTTCTTTAATTGCTTCGCCTGCTTCAGCAATTGTAAATACGGCCACAAATAAGATTTTCTACACCCCCACAACAACTGATATTTCAAACGGATACGTTGACATTTTTGTAACCGCGGATCCATTGAGTCCGTGTTCTTCGACGCTTACAAGTCCAACGCAACGAATAACTATTACGCCTGAGGCAGAGGTTGCCATCGCAAACTCTCCATTGGTCGTATGTTATGACCCAAGTGTTTCTCAGTTTTTCTCATTGGCAACAATTGGCGCTACGATTTCAAACATCGATTCCTTTGCTTGGGAAGATTTGGGAGGTGGAGGTTCCTTCTCTGCCGGGAATACAACCGATCCGATGAGCTGGAGTTACAAACCAGGCCCGCAAGCAATTGATGACGGAACAACGCAGCTCAAACTCACGGCAGTACCTAATGATCCATGCTCATCAACGCCAGAGAAGGAAGCGTTTTTGACAGTGATTTTGGATCAAAATCCAGAAATTATTGTCAAAACTGGTAACAAGATTTTGTGCGAAGGAGTTTATAATGAGATCACATCAGATGTTATCGACTTTGAAAACGACACGCAAAGCACATTTGCATGGACTGGTGGGGACGGAAACTTTGTGTCCAGCTCGTCTAAATTCCCGTTTTATCGCCCAGGACCAGCAGATATAAGTACAGGGGTAGTAACGTTAATTGTTACGGTAACTCCAGACTCAGGAGGATGCTCAACAGCAGTCAGTCAATCAATCGAATTTACTGTTAATAATAATAAAATTGTAAACCTTGGACCAGATATCGACATGTGTGAGTCTGATGGTACTTATTTCCTTTCAGGAGACTTTATCACTGATTCAAGCTCACCGCCCAACGTACTTACCCCATCAACAGGAATTACATGGGGAATCTTAAATGATGATGGTGACGGAACTTTTAGCGAGATAACTGCTTTGAACCCAGTTTACACGCCAGGAAACTTAGATATTAATCGAGGGCAAGTTACCCTTCAAATGACTTACAATGATGCCAGCTGTAATGATGTTTCAGATACGGTAATTCTAAATATCGTTCGCACGCCATTTGCAGATCTTGGTGGTGACATTGAAATCTGCGCTGGGGATTCAACTCCTATAACTGGCGTTGAAATCAGACCAGTTGGAGCCAGTATTCAGTGGGGTATAGTTCCAGATGCTTCTGGAGTGACGGTGCAGAACGACACCTCATTATTCCCAACCTTGGTAGCGGATCCTAATGCTTCAGGTACTTATCAACTCACACTTGAGGTTAACCCGGAAATCATAGATGGTGTGAATTGTGGAGCACAAATCCTGGAAACAGTTACTGTTGAGGTCATACCACCACCAACCGTTCAATTGACGGGTACACCTATCATTTGCGAGGGAGAAGATTTTACCTATGACGTTGCTGATATTACAATTTCCACAACAAATAGCAGTGGATTCGTTTGGTCAACAATGGGAGATGGAACATTTGATGGCGGAAATGCCACAAGCACATTAGAGCGGCCAAGCTATACCCCCGGAAGTAGCGATATCAATGCGGGCAATGTTGATTTACGTTTAGACGTAACTCCGAATGCTGATTGTCATACAGCTGAGTACTTTGACACGATTAACCTGGAGATAACACCTGTTCCATTGATTCAAGGTCCTAATGAAATTGATTTTTGTAAAACAACGCCTCTTGTTGTTGACATTGGTTCTTATCTCACTGTAGAGAATGAAGATCGTTTTACCTACCAATGGACATCATCTTCGGGAACTGCGTCTGGGACTTTTTCGGGAACGGGTCTTTCAGCAACCTACACGCCTTCGACTTTTGATATTGACCGCAAATCTGTGATTTTATCTTTGGTTGCGACAGAAGCCAGTTGTGCTGCCACAGACACGAAAGACATCGCAGTTTATTTTATCGATCCACCTGAAATTGATGCAGGCCCAGACGAAGTCATTTTATGTGAAGATGAGGTGAATTATCAAACAGAAGGTTCTTACACCATTGATCCAAGAGTGACTGCTGGAGTCAGTTATGTATGGTCAACTTCTG
>JAKMFI010000132.1 GCA_022425505.1 Flavobacteriaceae bacterium
TTCATCAGACAATGGATCGATCATCAGCTCAGTTTTTTGTGCCACAGTAGGGCTTGTCCGTCTGTGAGTCCTGCAACAAAACAGCTTGTTTGTAGAAGTTGTTGATAGCGATCCTCGGGTGAAAAACGAATGGTTTCAGGCAAAAGGTTCAAAGCCAATCGATCGAGAGCAGTGGTCTTTTGAGCTGACTGCCGAATCACGGCATGACTCAATACCTGCAAAATATGATGAATCGCACGGTATCCTTTCACTTCCTTTTCGATCACCTCCTCCGAGCGATAAATTTTCTCCTTACTCAATTTGATGATGTCTTCAACCTGAGCAGTGTATTTGCTTTTTTTGAGAAGGGCATACGGAAACTCCCCTGCCAAAATCTCTTCTTCATGTTCCATAAAAATGCGTGTGGCATCCTCGATCAACACCCCAATTGAAAGGGCGCGCAAATAGGCCAGACGGTCCGTGGTGGTTTGGAGTTGCTTGTACTTGTCGGTATCGATATGGTCTTTCACCAATTTGATCAGGTACTCCAAAGCGTAGGACTCTGGAATCCAGCCCAAGTTGATGCCATCTTCAAAATCGATGAGGGTGTAACAGATATCATCTGCTGCTTCGACCAAAAAGGCAAGGGGATGGCGGTGAAAGCTGTTTTGAGGGCCTTGCAATCCCAATTCCTTGGCAACTTCGGAAAAGAAAGCAGACTGTGCTTGAAAGAATCCAAATTTTTTATCGCTGACTTTTTTAGTAGGTTGAATCGGAGTCGATGCTTTAGGGTATTTGGTAAAGGTACCAAGTGTCGCATAGCTGAGGCGAAGACCACCCGGAACACCCTCGCGATCTTCAGTAAGGATCCGAAAACCATTGGCATTGCCTTCAAAGCGAATCAGGTCTTGTTGTTGTGCTTCTGTAAGGGTACTGATCAGAGTTGCACCTGCTCCAGAAGTAAAAAAATCTCCGATGGCTTGTTCGCCCGAATGTCCAAAGGGGGGGTTGCCAATGTCATGCGCCAGACAAGCAGCTGCCACGATGGTTCCAAAATCATTTGGCTGATAGCCATGGGTGACTGCCAATGCAGGGTGTTTTTGGATCACGGCATTCCCCACTGCCCTTCCCAAACTCCGACCAACAACCGATACTTCTAAACTGTGAGTGAGTCGGGTGTGAACAAAGCCAGATTGTGAAAAGGGAATAACTTGGGTTTTGTCTTGCAGGTGCCGAAAAGCAGAAGAGAAAATAATGCGGTCGTAGTCCACCTCAAACCCACTTCGCAAATGGTTTTGATCTGTTCGCAAACGTTTTCTCGTATCGCCTTGTCTTTTAAGTGATAACAGGTCTTTCCAATGCATTTTCTTAATCCTAAGTTAACAATAATTTAAATTTGTTATTCATTTATTCAGTGTCAAAATTACTCTCTTTGCGGCATATATATTTTAGATGAAAAATAGTCTTTTAATTTTAAGTCTAGCCCTATCCAATCTACTTTTTGCTCAACCCGCTGGCTCCATTGTTGGAACGGTACTTGACAAAGATCTAAACAACGAACCCCTTCCATTTGCAAACATACTAATCCCTGAAGTTAATGTGGGTACAACTTCTGATTTTGATGGCTTGTTTGCCCTTGACGGTTTAGCAGAAGGGGATTACCTTGTCAATTTTAGCTTTGTCGGCTATGAAACCCAAAAGGTTCCGGTCACAGTCGTTGGTGGTAAAGTAACCGAAATTCAAGTGTCTTTGGCAAGCTCCTCCTCAGCACTTGACGAAGTTATTGTCACAACCGTCGCCCGACGCGATTCACAAACCGCTTTGCTTATCGAGCAAAAAAAAGCAGTGAATTTCAAACAGCAAATCGGGGCTGAAGAACTCACACAAAAGGGAATTGGAGATGCAGCAGATGCCGTAATCAAAACCTCGGGAGTGTCAAAAGCCGAGTCTGGCTCTATTTATGTCCGAGGACTTGGTGATCGATACAATATGTCGTCTTACAATGGCTTTGTACTGCCTTCCAATGATCCATCATTAAAAAATATTGCACTGGATTTGTTTCGCTCTGATATTGTCGAGTCGATCGCAATTGACAAAACCTATAACGTTGACAATTTTGGGGATTATGCTGGCGCGAGTATCAACATCAATGCCTTGACTAGCAAATCCAAAAACTACTACAAGCTGAGTATAGGAAGTGGGTTTAACCAATCTGCACTTGATGTGGACAGCTTTTATCTGGGACAAGGTCCGGGCTATTCTGGTTTTTACAACAACTCCTATCCCAACTACCCGCTTGAAAGATATAACTTCGATACAGGATTTAACCGTGAACAGGCCTTTGATGGGGTATCCCCAACCAACATCAGTGGTGCTTTTGAGGCGAGTTATGGAAGACTGTTGACTGATGTTACCAGAGTGAATCTCTTTGCTATGGCAAGTTTTGACAATGACTTTAGCCATGCAAGTGGTGTAAACCGAGGGAGTATCAGCAAAGACGGTTTGATTTACAAAGACTTCGATTTTACGACTTATCAATATGACACGAATACTACGGCCATGTTGAATCTAGCAGTGCTAAACCCTTCTTTTTCGGTTACGTTTTCAAATCTGCTTATCAATTCATCATCCCAAAACTTACAGGAATACAATGGGGTGATGGATATTTTTGATTTTGCTCCAGAAGGGGGTGGATTTATCCAACGTCACCAATACAAACAAACACTTTTGTTGGTCAATCAGGTTTTTGGGCAAGTTGATGTTCTTGACAAGCTCTCGCTTATTGGCGGTGCTTCCTATAGCCAGTCTTTGAACTTGATCCCCGACCGTCGTCAAATTACCTTATCCCCAACCGATTGGGATGATCCAAATAGCCCAAAAACGTTTGCAAACAACCTGAGTAATGGAGACTCACACCGCTATTATCAAAATCTCTTTGAAGATGAATTGGGCTATCGCGCCAAGTTTGTCTATGATTTGCAGAACCGAGAGGATGAAGAAAATAACACCAAGCTCAGTTTGGGTTTTGTCGGTCGTAAAAAAACAGTGGACTTTGATGCCACACAAATCAATCATGCCCCACGTAGAAATATCGCCCAACCCACCATTGATGATGTGTACGATACCGACAGCTATTTTAATCAGGGCAACCTCAGCCAAGGTTTATTTGAACTCATCTCCTTCCGAGGGAGAAAAGATGTCCCCAATGCACTCGCTCCCCAAACCTATGGCGGAGAGCAAAATATCACTGCGGGCTATATAAGTGCAGATCACAATTTTTCAGAATCCACCAAAATACAAGTTGGTCTTCGATATGAAAATATCAAGCAAAGCATTTCATGGTCAACAACCCTCGACCCAACGGGTGACACATCCGTGCTTGATGAGGTGCAATGGCTTCCCTCCCTGTTTGTCCTTCACAAGCTGAATGACGCCAACAATATCAGGTTTGCTGCAAGTTCAACATACACCCTTCCGCAATACAAGGAAAAGGCATTTTTTCAGTTTGAGGAAGTCACTCAAGTTTATCTAGGTAACCCTGCCTTATACGCTTCTACAAACTATAACTTTGACCTCAAGTGGGAACAGTTTCCCAGCATCGGGGAGTTGGTTTCGGTCACCGCTTTTAGCCGCATCATCAAAAACCCAATTAATGATGTTTCGATTAGTTCGGCAAGTAACGACCTTAGCTATGTCAATAGTGGGGATCAGGCAACCGTTTTTGGACTTGAGTTTGAATTGGTTAAAGACCTCTACAGCAACCCCATCGTATTGGATGATCGAACACTTAATCGTGTTTTCCGTCTGAATTTGAATGCGTCATATATGCAATCTAAACAAGACCTTGACGGCGAAAAAGTACTAACCGAAACTGCCGCATCTGGCCTGCTCAATCTCAGTGTTGACTTTACCAATACAGAAGATCGCATTACAGGGGCTTCTGATGTTCTACTCAATGCAGATTTTCTTTACGAGCGAGATTTTAGAAATGGAGCGAGCTTGGTATCATCCCTTTCTGCCAATTATTTTTCTGATAAACTCTATGCCTTAGGCGTACTTGGCAAAGGAAACATTGTAGACAAAGGCCTGATTACCCTCAATTTTGTGAGTAAGCTTCAGCTCAATGAACTTGTGGGATTGAGCGTGAGTGCCAAAAATCTGTTAAACCCGAGTTATCAAAGAATACAGGATATACAGAACGTAACCGTTTTGGAATTTAAAAAAGGGAGGAGTTTGTCCTTGGGGGTCAACTTAACATTCTAGTTTATATTTGGTTGCTTTTGCTTAACATTCTGCCATCTTAAATTAAAGCTTCATTAACATTTTGACTGATTCAAATTAACATTCCCTTAGGCTCCTCATCCTATGTTTGTATCAAATAATAACAATATGAAAACCAACATTACTTTTTTTACTTTTTTACTTTCTGGCTTTTTGTTTGTCTCTTGTTTGGACAACGATACAGACGTTGTAACATGCTCTGACGGCATTCAAAATGGAAC
>JAKMFI010000029.1 GCA_022425505.1 Flavobacteriaceae bacterium
GCAAATGAATTTTGCAAATCCTGCAGATGCCAGTGCATATAACGCTTTTATCGAACAGGATGAGTATTTGAATAGCCGCAGAGGAAAGTATGCAGAGCGTTATGGGGCACTCAGTCCATGGGTGAGCCGCTGGGATGTACGCTTTTTGCAGGATTACCGGATCCAAAGAAGCTCTGGGAAGACCAATGTGATTCAATTTAGCATGGATATCCTCAACTTTGGTAACTTAATCAGTTCAGACTGGGGGCTAGTCCAACAGCCAAGTTCCATTCAGCCTGTAGGTGTTACTGTTACGGATGGCGTACCAAGCTATACGTTTGATAGTAATCTAGTCGATTCATTCGTTTATGACTCGAGCTTACAATCGAGATGGCAGATGCAATTTGGATTGCGTTATATCTTCTAGCCATCAAACTAGTAAAACGAAAAAAGCCCACAGAAATGTGGGTTTTTTTTTAACAGGGGGTTTGTCCTATTGCTTGGTAAACTTGGATGTTGCAATGGTTTGATTTCTATCATCGATAACCTTTAACACATATAATCCCTTAGAAAGATGAGACAAATTCAATGGAATTTGATTCGTTCCCGATGAGAAATCGACTGTCAACTCCTCGACGATTCGTCCTTGCAAATCGTGTATTTGTATGCCGCCTCGCACCCATTCCGAACTACGAAACCGAATCATCATATCATTCACAACAGGGTTTGGTACAATCTTTAGCGAATTCCCCTGCAGAGTCTTTTCGTAGGGATTACTTAAAATTGGACTTGAAATTAGGTTTAATCGATTTGCATCATAGGCGTCAAATTCCGTATCAATTATAGTTGATGAAGAAGCCGCGAGAAAATCTCCAATAAATCATGATTGGCAGGGACTGCGTATCCGGTAGGTAAATTGCCATTATCATTGCCATTTAATGGCATCGATGAACGTTGGTTTTTATCAAACCTCCACCCTGTTAGTATTGAAGCAATTTCAGGAATATCTGTGATTTCAGAATAATTTAGCGGATCACCTTCAAACCCGACATTACCATCGTTGTCAATATATATGGGCTTGCCGACTCCTATGGTATAAAGTTCTAATAGCTCACGAGCATAATTTTCGTTTGGGTTTTCAACCGTATTTTCATCGTTATTCAAAAACTCCAACATTCTAGGGTTTATTGAAACTTGAAAAACAAGCTCTTTCCAATCTGAAAGACAAAAATATTCAAGCAACATGAGGTAGTCATAGTAGTAAGCACTATCACCATTGTCTTTCTGAGGTGCAGTTAAATTGGTGAACAAAAAATAAGTCATCTTTGAGCGCAAAGAGGTATCACGCCTGGCCTCATCCATCCACCAAGACGTTACAAAATCGTTCTGGCGTTGAGATCCAGAACCGTTATCAGTGTTGACTAGGCCATACGTTTGGTCATCATTGATCCATGGAGCGGGCGAAGTCAAGTTTCCACTGACATAATGGATGGGTTGATTAAGGTTTTTGTTACTTATTGCAAGTAAATCGCTAAGCGCCTGGTCAACCGTGTAGTTTGCGTATTGGGCTATGCGAGCTTGTGTGACATTAAAAGTTGCACGTCTCAACAAATGCTTTGCCAATCTTGAGCCAAGAACACCCGAATAAGGATCTAGTGATGCAATGTTTTTTATATATAAAAACAACCTTCAATATGATTGAGATAAAAATTAATTCAGTAAAATTATTGTCATAATTTAAATAAATATTGGTTAAATCCAACAATGATTAAAAAATTAATACATTTAAGAGTTAAAAAAAAAGTATGACAGCATTTATTGAAAACGTTTTCTCAGAAAAAACAAAAAAACTGAGCGAACGAATTATCATCAACATTGCGATTTTCAGTTTTGTTGTTCACTTGATTTTAATTTTCCTCCATAATTTTGGAATCTTTGGAGATCTCTATAAAGGTTCTGGCTTTTTTTCAAGCCCAATCGCTGCGATTTATACCCCTTTTTCTTTTATCCTTTTATACGAAGTCTATCTCTTAATTTATTATTTACCCAAATCGATGACCATCTATATTGGAAAACAGTACGAAATTATCATGCTGATTGTGATCCGTAGGCTGTATAAAGATTTGTCTCAACTCGAGCTCAGTGACAATTGGTTTAGTATTCAAGAAGATCTTCAATTCACATATGATTTACTGGCAACCATTATTCTTTTCATTTTGATTCACCTGTTTTACAAAATGAATAAAAACCGAGTGCGAAAACTACTCAAATTAACAGAGACTAGACCTGAAATTATTCGCTTTATCCAAATCAAGAAAGTCATCGCATTGATATTGGTCCCTTTATTCCTTGTAATGGCAATCTATGCTTTTGGAAATTGGACCTATGCCACGCTAATTAATCCATCAGAAATTACAGATTTAGCAAACATCAATAATCTATTTTTTGACGAATTCTTTACCGTCCTCATTCTTGTCGATGTGTTGTTATTGTTGTTCTCGTTCACGCATACCGACAAGTTCAACAAAGTCATTCGCAATTCAGGGTTTGTGATTTCCACGATTTTGGTCAAGCTATCTTTTGGGACTGAAGGACTACTGAATTCAGTTTTAATTGTTACGGCTGTTGGCTTTGGCGTTCTCATCTTGTGGATTCATATGATGTTTGAGAAAAATAAGATTCCAACCAACTATTAATCAAAAAAGCCCACACCAGTAGAGTTTTGTATAAACTCTGAAATATACAGGTTTGAGGCTACCAAATTGTTCAAGGATCCACTCGAGGGTGGCTTGCTTTTGCAATTTAAACTTACCTCTTTTAATTGAATTAGTGTTGAGTTTATCAAAAATAAAACCAGTGCAGGCAGTATACTGTAATGAACGTATTTTTTTCTATGTTATCTCAGATAACAATTTGTCAATCGTACGCAATTTTTTATCGATCTCCCTAGAGCTCTCACTACTTTTTGTCTCCTCTTGGCGGAGTTGAAGAGCAAGCTGTAAAGCACACATTGCAAGTACATCTTGTTTGTCCTGTACCGCATAATTCTGCTCGTAGTGCTTCATCATCTGATCGATTTGCTTGGCTGAATTTCTCAAAAAAGCCTCTTGACCCTCTGTGACACTCAAAGGATAAACGCGGTCTCCTATTGTAATTTTAATCTTTTGCATCGAACCTAAGATAGAGATAAAACATCTAAACAAGCATCGATTTCTCCAATGAGCTTGTCAATTTGTGTTTTGGCTTTCGCACTACTTTGCCCAACCCATTTGATCGATTTGGCTGTTTGTGCAGCTTCGAGTTTCATTTTCAACTCCCGAATACTCCCCTGCTTTTGTACCAACTCTTGCTTTGCATGTTCTAATCGTTCATGTAGTGATTGGTTTTCTTGCTGCAGCTGCTTCATTTGCTCAACAACAGTTTGTAACCGATCAGCGATAGAGTCAACAAGTTGAGAGGTGTTTGCCATTCAAATTGCATTAACGATACCCAAAGGTATAAGAATAGATCTATCAAAACAAGGAATACGGGCTTTTACTTTAGCAAGTAAACCCTTATTTTTACATCATGCGAGCATCGGCAACTTTGGCCTTTTTTTGGATTTCATCTTTGCTTTGTGCGCAACATAATGACCATCACCCGTATTCACTTCCTATTGATATTCCAATCTTCCTATCAGGCACTTTTGGAGAGCTGAGAAGCTCAAATATTCATGCCGGAATTGATATCAAAACACAAGGACGTGAAGGGTTTCCCCTCAAAGCAGTTTCAGATGGGTATGTGTCACGCGTCAAGGTTTCGACCTCGGGCTATGGTAAAGCAATTTACATCAATCATCCCGATGGTAAAACTTCTGTTTATGCGCATCTAAAAAAATTCTCTGCTCCAATTGTCCAGCAGGTCAGGAAAAAACAATATGACATACAATCCTATGAAGTAGAGCTTTTTTTTGAACCAACAGAATTGCCTGTCTCTAAAAACGAAATCATCGGCTTTTCTGGAAACACTGGCGGGTCATTTGGTCCTCATCTTCATTTTGAACTGCGTGAAACCACAAGCCAAAAACCGATCAATCCTTTGTTGTCTCACTATGATATTCAAGATTCGGTAAGACCCGTTATTCACTCACTAATCGCCTACCCAATCAGTGAAGATGCCATTGTTAATTCCGCAAAACAAGAACTGCAAATCCCTTTTCAAAAAATTAATGATAGCATTTATGCCGCCGACCCAATTGAAGCAATTGGAAAAATCGGGTTGGGAATCGGAACCTATGACCGGCATGACAATACATACAATAAAAACGGTGTATATTCAATTACTGCGAAGTTGAACGGTACCCAAATCAATGGCCTCCAGTTTTCCAAAATTCGATTTTCAGATTCTGAATACCTCAACACGCTGATTGACTACCCCCGATACAGCCGTACGAGACAACGCATCCAAAAACTATTTCGATCGCCAGGAAATGAATTGGACTTCTTCGGTCATTTGGAAGATGGACTGATTGATGTGGAAATCGGAAAGGATTATGCGTACCAAATCAAAGTTTCAGATGCCAACAATAACAACCGATACCTGTTTGTTCCAATCAAAGGAAAAGAACAAGAGGTCGCCATACTACCTGAGGAACTGCCCGAAGGAAAAGAGATTGAGCCAAATCGAGATTATCTCTTCATGTATGATGGTGCAGAAGTTTATATCCCTAAAAATGCAATCTATGACAGCAATCGGTTTGTGCTTGGTTATGACAACAACGAGCTGCATATCAAAGCAGATCATGTCGCATTGCGAAAAGCTTTTCAAATCAAAATCATTGCACCAGACTCTGTGGTTGGTCATTATCTAGGCATTCAATTAAAAAATGGAAAGAAAGGATTCATCAGCAAAACAATACGCGACAATCACTTTGTCGCGAAAATCAAAAAAACAGGAACATACACCATCGCGCAAGACACCATCCCCCCAATCATAAAACCATCTCAACTCTATGATCAGCGTTGGCTTTCCAATTTTAAAACCTTACGTTTTACAATTGATGATAGAGAAACTGGAATCCGTTCTTATCAGGCAACTATCGATGGCAAATGGGCCTTATTTGAATATGAACCCAAGAAAAAGGAAATCACGTTTAATTTTGATGAATATTTTTCTTTTAAAAGAGCAAAACATACGCTTAAAATTACCGTTATTGACAATGTGGGGAATCAGTCGAAACACGAACTGGAATTTTTTAGAAAGTGAAAGCTAAATTCATTATTGTTTTTTGTGGGTTGATCTTTGGTAGCTCCGTAGCCCAACAAGCCGTTGTGCGTGGCATCATCACAAACAACAATCAAGTCCCAATTCAAAATGCGACAGTTGTTTCTGGAAGTAATGGCACCACCTCGAATACAAATGGATTTTACTCTTTACAAGTTCAATCGAATAAAGACATCCAGATCATCTTTCAGCATATTGGATATCAAAATAGCTTCGTAAAACTCCAACTTGAGCCTGGAGAAATCTATGAGTTAAATCCTGTAATCAACGAGTCAGAAGAACAAATTGCCGAGGTTATTGTACAGGCAAACCAGCAGCGTGTGATCAAAGGAATGACGGCTTTGACACCAGAAACGATTCGAAGTATTTCTGGAGCAAATGCTGGCGTTGAAAATCTATTGGTCAGTCTGCCGGGTGTCAATTCCAATAATGAGCTCAGTACACAGTATGCTGTTCGAGGTGGAAACTATGACGAAAACTTAGTTTACGTAAACGAAATTGAAGTTTATCGACCTCAACTGATTCGATCTGGTCAAGAAGAGGGTTTGAGCTTTTTAAACCCTGATATGATTCAGCAAGTGCAGTTTTCCGCTGGTGGGTTTGAGGCATCATACGGCGATAAACTATCGTCTGTTCTTGATATTACCTACAAGAGTTTTTCTGAAAATCAAACCCTTTTATCACTGAGTCGATTGGGTGGAAACCTGAGTTGGTCTCTAGGTAACGAAAAGTGGAGTGTGATAACTGGGCTTCGTTATCGAGACAATGGTTTGCTAGTCGAAAAGAAGGAAACAGAAACCAATTTTAATCCCAGTTTTACGGATCTACAAACCTTTATCACCTACGCCCACTCTGACCAATTGTTATTCAATGTATTGGGTGCCTTCTCTGTCAATAGCTATCGATATAAGCCATTGGTACGACAAACCAACTTCGGCACGATCGAGCAACCAAAGGCACTTGTGGTATATTATGATGGAAACGAAAAAGACAAGTACACTGCCTTTACAGGGGCACTAAAAACCACTTGGGTTCCAAACAACAACAATAGTTTTCGACTCATATTATCAAACTACCAAACCGTTGAAAACGAACATTTTGATATTTTGGCACAGTATCGCTTGGGGGACCCCAATACTTCGATAGGCGGCGACGACTTGGGTGAAGTCACTTTTACTGAGGGGGTTGGCTCGCAACTCACCCATGGTAGAAACAACTACAGTGCACAAATTGTAGACGGAAAACTCAGAGGGAAACACATCAAAGGCAATCATCAGCTAGACTGGGGAATTGGGTACAAAAGGGAACATATCGATGACCGTCTGGTAGAATGGGAAGTTATCGATTCAGCAGGATTTTCAATTCGTCCCCCAAGTGGTTCAATTACAAATGACCAGCCCTACACCTCGTTTACAGGTCCGCTTGTCCCTTTCGCTTACGTTCGAGCTACCAATCAAATACAAATTCAACGCATGACGAGCTTTTTTCAATGGAGTCATAGAGGGCTTGTGGGGAATACGCTATATTGGCTCACAGCTGGAATCCGTGGTCAACGATGGCAGTTGAACAATGAAAAAGGCAAATACATTGCGAGTCCCAGAATGCAATTTAGCTTTCGTCCAAAAAATAAGAATCATGTGTTGTATCGATTTGCCACTGGGCTTTATGCTCAGCCCCCTTTCTATCGCGAATTACGCTCAAGAAATGGGCTAATCAATCCAGACGTTGATGCACAAAAGGCAATACATCTATCTCTAGGTAATGAATATCAATTTTCCATGTGGAATCGACCGTTTTTATTCCAGTCCGAGTTCTATTATAAGCATTTGGATCAACTGAATGCCTACACCGTTGAAAATGTTCGAATTCGCTATGACGCAAATAACAATACCAAAGGATTCGTTTACGGGCTTGACTTGAGATTAAATGGAGAATTTGTTCCCGGAACAGAGTCGTGGATAAGTTTAGGGCTTATGTCAACGGAGGAAAATAGAAACAACAGAGGGTACATTCCAAGACCAACTGACCAACGGTTTAAATTTGCCATGTTGTTTCAGGACTATGTCCCTTCAATGCCGTTTCTAAAAATGAACTTGAATCTTGTTTACAATTCGGGTCTCCCCGGTGGAGCGCCAAATTATGCCGATCCATACGATTACAGCGGAAGACTTAGAGACTATAAACGTGCTGATTTGGGGATTTTTTATGTGGTCAACGATGACAATAAGTCTCGAGTTCCATTTTTGAAAGACCTGATTATTGGTTTTGAAATTTTCAATGTGTTCGATGTGCAAAATGCAATTACCATGACCTGGGTGCGTGATGTATCTAGCAAGTCTCAATTTGGTATCCCAAATTATATGACCCCTAGGGTGTTTAATCTCAAATTGAGTGCTGGGTTTTAAGCGCTGATATAGTTGTTCAACACATCAACAAGTTGATCAACGTCTTCTTTGGTGTTGTATTTCGAAAACGAAATACGAATAGATGGAGATTGCAATTGTTTTTTGGAAAGTATATGATTCAAAACATGAGACCCTGTTTCACTTCCTGCTTGACAGGCGCTTCCTTTTGAGCAACAAATCCCTTTCAGGTCAAGTGTAAATCCAAGAAGATTTGCTTTCTCTGGACTCATTGGAATTCTGGCATTGACAATCGTATATGTACTCTTTGTCAAATCGTCACAGCAGCCATTAAATGACATATCTGAAAATGTGCTTTTGAGCTGATTTAAACAGTACATTTTTAAATCTGTGATTTGAGATTTGTCAGCTTCCAAATTTGAATATGCATGAGAAAACGCTTCCCCTAAACCAACGATATTGTGTACGCTTTCTGTACCCGCTCGCAAACCTCTTTCTTGACCTCCTCCAAAAAGCAAACTCTGCAAACCAGTTTCTTTTCTAATAAATACAAAGCCAATCCCTTTCGGACCGTGAAATTTATGAGCGGCAGCAACTGCAAAGTCGATGGGTAATTCTTTTAGGTTGAGTTGGTAATGGCCAATCGACTGAACCGTATCCGAATGAAAGAGCGCATCGTTCTGTCGACAAAGGTTCCCGATTGTCTCCAAATCACAAATCGTTCCCAACTCATTGTTGACATGCATCAAACTCACTAGTTTCTTGGTGTCGTCATGCTGAAGAAGTCGCTCAAGATCAGCCAAATCGGGGCTTCCATGTTTTGATACCTCAACATACTGAACGTTAATATCATCTGATTGCGCAAGACTTTCCACTGCATGAATCACAGCATGATGCTCAATTTTGGAGGTGATGATTGTCTGAATACCTAGCCCACGCACAGCTCCCTGCAAAATCATATTATCTCCTTCAGTTCCACCAGAGGTGAAAATAATCTCGCTGGGCAAAGCACCCAATTCCTTGGCTATGGATTTCCTTGTGTTTTCGATCAAGCTTTTTGCCGTTCTCCCTTGACTATGAATCGATGATGGATTTCCAAATGAGGCAGATAAGACTTCCTTCATTTTATCGACAACTTCTGGAAGTACAGGAGTTGTAGCCGCATTGTCGAGGTAAATGGAATCCATAAACAAGTGTTATGATGGTTCAAACTCGCTTAAGGTGTCAATGATAATCTGAAGGCAAGACAAGAGTTGCGTTTCATCGATTACCAATGGAGGAGCAAATCGGATGATATTCCCGTGTGTGGGTTTTGCCAAAAGCCCCTTGTCTTTAAAGGCCATACAAATATCCCAAGCCAAAGATCGATCTTGACTATCGTTGATGACTATGGCATTGAGTAGGCCACGCCCGCGTACCCCAACGAGGACTTCGCTTTGTTTTTTATAACCGTTTAAATGTTCCCTGAAAATTTTCCCTAGGTGACGAGCATTTTGGGCAAGTTTTTGATCTCTAATGACTTCTAATGATGCCATTCCAACTGCACTTGCCACAGGGTTACCTCCAAAAGTACTACCGTGTTCTCCAGGTTGGATTACCTCCATAATATGCCGATCTGCCAATACCGCAGAAACAGGGTAAACTCCTCCTCCTAAGGCCTTGCCAAGAATCAGAACATCAGGACGTGCATAGGTGTCTTTCTGTTGCATACAAGAAGATTCACACGAGCAGTCACCACATACCGCGAGTAGCGAGCCAGTCCGACCAATACCAGTTTGAATCTCATCGGCCATAAAAAGGACGTTGTGTGAATTGCACAACTCTTGTGACTTTCGCATAAAATCATCACTTGGTGTTTTTACACCCGCTTCTCCTTGAATGGGCTCAACCAAAAAGCCAACGATATTGGGGCGTTCATGTAAAACTTTTTCGAGCGCAACTGGGTCGTTGTATGGGATAGTGATGAATCCTGGGGTAAACGGGCCAAAATCTTTTTGAGCAACAGGATCGGAAGAGAAAGAAACGATGGTGGTTGTTCTTCCATGAAAGTTATTTTGACAAACTACAATTTCTGCTTGGTTTTCCAAAACCCCTTTTTTCTGAACACCCCACTTACGAGCGAGCTTTATTGCTGTTTCCACTGCTTCTGCACCGGTATTCATGGGAAGCATCATATCAAAACCAAAATAAGAAGTTGCCAGTTTTGCAAACTGACTAAATTGATTATTATGAAATGCCCGAGATGTGAGTGATAATTGCTGCGCTTGTTCCGTTAGGGCTTTGATAATTGTTGGATTTGAATGTCCTTGATTTACTGCTGAATATGCAGATAAAAAATCAACATACTTCTTCTCCTCTACATCCCAAACATAGATCCCCTCGCCCCGATTCAGAACGACAGGTAAAGGATGATAATTGTGTGCGCCATACTGAAACTCTTCATGTATGTAGTGATCGGTTTTGGATGCAATCTTTGGGTTCATTATCAAAGTTTTGACGAAATTAGGCAAATCTGAAGCAAAAAAAAAGCTAGATCGACATACCGAATAGTTTCTCGATCTGAAATAACAGGTTTTTATATTTGTCTCGTGGCAAAGGCAACTTAAACCCATTGGACATCACACATACATAGTTTATGCCGCGTTCGATTTTTGAAATTTCACGAATATTCACAATGTGTGATCTGTTCAATCGGTAAAAAATATTTGAATCCAGTATGGCTTCAATTTTGCTAAGCACCAGTGAACATGGTTTTACAGATTCATCCCGCATGACAACAGCTGATTTGCTCCCCTCAGAATATGATGCTTCGATAAAAACAATGTCTTTGGACAACACAAGCTCAATTGCGTTTTTGTTTTTGATAATGACGGGCTTATCAAGTTCTTAACCATTGGTCAAAAAACTTTGAAATTGCTTCCGCATCATATAATGGCTTTTCTTCTTGTTTATGTTTACTCTTTATTTTTTCAATAGTATGTTGTAAATCTTGAATTTCAATGGGCTTTAGTAAATAATCCTCGACTTCATATTGGATCGCTTTCAATGCAAATTCGTCATGAGCAGTACAAATTACGATGTGTATGTGCGCATAATCGATTTGATCGAGCAAGTCAAAGCCAGTTCCCTCGTCCAAAATCAGATCCAAAAAAAGGATATCGACAGCAGACCTCTTGTTCTCATCTTTCAGGTAGTCTTCCGCCTCGGCTCTTTTTGAGAAAGCAGCTTCTATATGAAGGTCGTTACAATACTTTTTAATATAATAGGTAAGTAATTCAAGATTTCTTGGCTCATCATCAATTAAAACGCATTTTAGTTTTTTCATATTACATTTGGACTACTCACAAAACTAAGATTTTTGCTGAAACTCAAAAAATTGTAAATTCAGATGAAATGCTTGATGTAAATTTACAATCAAAATGAAAAAGATATCCAGCTTGCATAATGATACCATCAAATCCATTTCGGGATTGATTCAAAAGGCATCCCTGAGAAAGAAAAGCAATGTCTTTGTTGTTGAGGGTAAACGTGAATTACAGTTAGCACACAAGGGGGAGTTTGCAATTGATACCGTCTTTTGTTGCCCCGCTTTGTTTAAGTCTACATCATTGGAGGAATGGAGTGGCAAGAACTTAGGTACGACCAATATCGTTCTTGTGACAGAGACTGTCTATGAAAAAATCAGTTATCGAACAAAAACAGAGGGAATCATTGCCTTGGTAAAAAAGAAAACTTTTGACTTAGAATCCATTATGTTCAAAAATCCAAACCCATTGGTTCTCGTGGTGGAAAACATTGAAAAACCAGGGAATATTGGTGCTATGCTTCGCACGGCAGATGCATCGAATATCGACTGTCTTTTGGTGGCCGACCCCAAAACCGATATGTATAATCCCAATGTTGTCCGATCGAGTGTTGGCGGATTCTTTACTGTGCCAATCGGGGTCGGATCAAATAATGATATTCTTGGGTTTTTACAACAGAACCAAATCACGCCTTACGCAGCAAGTTTACAAGACGGCATCTCCTACGAGAAAATTGATTTTTCGACACCCACTGCTGTGGTTGTAGGTACAGAAGCGACGGGTTTAAGCGCATTTTGGACAAAAAAATCGAAATCAAATATTAAAATCCCCATGCTTGGAACTTTGGACTCAATGAACGTATCAGTCGCTGCGGCTATACTTCTTTTTGAAGCGGCACGCCAACGTAATTTTTACAGAGATATAAAAGGAATTTAGTACTTTTATAATATGGTTAGTGCAATAGAAACGGTTGCGGAAAATGCGCAAATCGCAAAAGCGTACAAAGACCTGCTGCGTATCAGTTACCAAAAGCTAACATCTACTGATAAAAAAATGATTCGACTGGCGCTCGACACCGCTGTAGATGCGCACAAAGACCAAAGAAGAAAATCTGGAGAACCCTATATCCTACACCCCATCGCTGTGGCTAAGATTGTTGCTGATGATATCGGATTGGGAGCACCCTCCATTGCAGCAGCCCTACTTCATGATGTGGTAGAAGACACAAAATACACCATTGACGATATCGAGTCGTTACACGGAGCGCAGATTGCAAAAATTGTGGATGGTTTAACCAAGATTTCCAGTTTAAAAAAAGACAAAAACGTCTCTTTGCAAGCTGAAAATTTCAGAAAAATGCTCTTGACACTAAATGACGACGCAAGAGTGATTATCATCAAAATTGCGGATCGTTTGCACAATATGCAAACAATGGATGTCATGCCGCGACATAAACAGATAAAGATTGCATCTGAGACCTTATACATCTATGCACCACTTGCACATCGTGTTGGGATGTATAATATCAAAACCGAACTCGAAGACTTGGGACTAAAATACACCGAGCCAGAGGTCTATGACGAGATTCAACAGCGTGTTCAAGAAAACTTTGATAGTCAAGAGGAGTTTATCTATCGATTTATCAAGCTCACAAAAAAGCATTTACGCCGAGAGGGATTATCATGTAAAATCGAAGGGCGTCCGAAGTCGATCTTTTCCACCCGGAAAAAAATGGTTTCAAAAAACCTTGATTTCGATCAAATTTTTGATCGCTATGCCATACGCGTCATCTATAAAGCTGACCCACAGGAAGAGAAATTCTTGGCATGGAAAATTTACTCTGTGATCACTGATCATTTTCAGCCCAACCCACTTCGCCTAAGAGATTGGATTTCAGCACCAAAATCGACTGGTTATGAAGCACTGCATATTACCGTCATAGGACCCGAAGGTCGATGGGTTGAGGTTCAGATCCGGTCTCAACGCATGCACGAAATTGCAGAAAAGGGCTATGCTGCACATTTTAAATACAAACATGGAAAGCAAGATGAAAGAGGTTTGGAAGTCTGGTTGAACCGCCTACGAGAAGTCCTCGAACAACCAAATTCCGATGCAGTTGATTTTGTCAAAGACTTTAGACTCAATCTCTATGCCAGTGAAATATTTGTGTTCACGCCTGAGGGAGATTTAAAATCTTTACCTCAAGGAGCAACCCCAGTTGATTTTGCGTTTCATATTCATACGGAAATAGGTATGCATACCAGAGGGGCTAAAATCAATGGTAAAATCGTACCCCTGAGCTATCGTTTGAGAAGTGGCGATCAAGTCGAAATTATCACATCTGAAAAATCATTTCCAAACCCGAGTTGGTTAGACTATGTCATCACATCTCGAGCACGTTCCCGAATTCGCTCCTTTTTGAGAGAGGATAAAAAGCAAATCGCTCAGGAAGGAAAAGAAATTTTGAGAAGAAAGCTCAAACAACTCAAAATCGGTTTTAACGATAAAACGATTGATAAACTCCTTAAATTTTTCAAACTCAAAACAACTCTGGACTTGTATTATCGCGTCGGTATTGGCACCATTGACAATGTAAAACTTAAAAAATTTAGTGCCGATCGCAACAATCGATTCCTAAACTTTTTTAAAAGAAAAGCCCAAACAGATCCGGCTCCTACTCATATCGAACAAGATAAGATCACTGACAAATACGATCAACTCGTTTTTGGAAAAACCGAGGAAAAGCTCGAATATCAACTAAGCCCATGTTGTAATCCAATTGCCGGTGATGATGTATTTGGGTTTGTCACAATAAGCGATGGGGTTAAAGTTCATAAAAACGAATGTCCAAACGCCCTAACATTGCGCTCAAACTATGCCTATCGGATTGTCAATGCCAAATGGATTGACTCTTCTCAGAACGAATTTACCGCAAAGCTACAGCTAACTGGACTCGATGATTTGGGTCTCGTAAACAAGGTTACACAGGTCATTTCAAATACAAACAATGTGAACATCAGTCGGATGTCTTTTGACTCCAATGATGGTACGTTTGAGGGGAATATCTTGTTGAAAGTCAAAAACACTGCTCTTCTTAAAAAGATGATAAAGCAGCTTCAAAATATAAATGGAGTTGATAAAGTTGTACGAGAGTAAAAAAACCTACGTAAATTTGCGTTAAATCATGGATAAAAATCAAGAAATTGTACGGGATGTTTTTATCGCCTTTTTAGACAAAAACAGCCATCGAAAAACACCCGAACGATTCGCCATTCTCGAAGAAATTTATCGAAGTGATGATCATTTTGATATCGAGTCTCTCTATTTGAAAATGAAAGAGAAGAAATACCGGGTGAGTCGAGCGACTTTGTACAACACCATCGAGCTACTCCTCGACTGTGGGCTTGTCCGCAAGCATCAATTTGGTCCTCAACACGCACAATATGAAAAGTCGTATTTCGACAACCAGCACGATCATATCATTTTTACAGATACCGGAGAAGTAAAAGAGTTTTGTGATCCTAGAATTCAAATGATAAAGAAAAGTATAGAAGAAGTCTTTGATGTTGACATTCACAACCATTCTCTTTATTTTTATGCAACTAAAAATAACAGCAAGAATTAAATATGGGATTAGATTTACTTCTTGGCCTACAATGGGGAGATGAAGGAAAAGGGAAGATTGTCGATGTACTGACCAAAAATTATGACATCATTGCGCGTTTTCAAGGGGGACCAAATGCAGGACATACGTTAAAATTTGATGGAATTAAGCACGTTTTGCACACCATCCCATCAGGAATTTTCCACCCAAGCGCACAAAACTTGGTAGGAAACGGAGTTGTTATCGATCCTGTAATTTTTCAGAAAGAACTCGAAAATCTTGATGAATTTGAAATTGATTACAGTCAATCTTTACTCATTTCTCGCAAGGCACATCTTATTCTTCCAACCCATCGACTTCTTGATGCTGCCTCTGAAAAAGCAAAGGGAACCAAAAAAATTGGGTCAACTCTCAAAGGGATCGGACCAACCTACATGGACAAAACTGGTCGAAATGGAATTCGTATTGGAGATTTAGAATTTCCCAATTGGAAAACAAAGTACCGAGAACTTGCTGATAAGCATGAGAAACTTATTTCATTCTACCAGGTTGACCTAACTTATGACCTTCAGGCGCTAGAATCTGATTTTTTTGCTGCTGTTGATTTTATCGTCGATAAGCTACGATTTGTAGATAGCGAATCTGTACTAGCTGATGCGCAAGCAAATCAAAAAAAGATTCTCGCTGAAGGGGCGCAAGGATCGTTATTAGATATTGATTTTGGAACCTACCCTTTTGTGACTTCCTCAAATACTACTGCAGCTGGGGCTTGTACAGGTTTAGGTGTCGCACCAAATAAAATCAAAGATGTGTTTGGCATTTTTAAGGCCTATACAACTCGAGTCGGTAGTGGGCCGTTCCCCACTGAATTATTTGATGAAGTCGGAGAAATAATTGCCAAAGTCGGTCACGAATTTGGAGCAACCACTGGACGCCCAAGACGCTGTGGGTGGCTTGACCTGGTTGCACTAAAATATGCAGTACAAGTCAACGGTGTTACCCAACTTATGATGATGAAAGGAGATGTGCTTTCAGGGATTGACACCTTAAAGATTTGTACGCAATACGAATACCGCGGAGAATTGATCAGTCATCTTCCCTTTTCGCTTGATGAAGAATACATCAATCCGAAATATATTGAAATGGAAGGATGGCAAGAGGATATTACAAATTGTACTTCCTACGATGAATTGCCTTCTCAATTGAAAGAATACGTAACTTTCATTGAAAATTATCTAGAAACACCTGTACGTCTTGTCTCTGTCGGACCCGATCGTAAACAAACGATTTTTCGATAGATTTGCATACATGCTCAATCGATTTAACATTGTCAAAATACCCACATTGTATACTGTTTTTGCTTTTGACACTTGCCATGACCTATGGGCAGGAGACAAAAAAAATCGATATTCGGCAAGCTGCTTCTTTTGAAGTCAACGAAAAACGCTTTCCGGATGCTAAAATCTTAAAATCGAACCAAGACATTCGTGTACATCTCCACCATGATGGAATGGACATCTGGTCAG
Source organism: Flavobacteriaceae bacterium (assembly GCA_022425505.1). Classification (GTDB taxonomy): domain Bacteria; phylum Bacteroidota; class Bacteroidia; order Flavobacteriales; family Flavobacteriaceae; genus UBA724. The sequence continues at coordinate 16,040 of JAKMFI010000029.1, forward strand.
ATATTGCCTATTTTTACGAAACCCGAAATTTCTTTGAAGCCGAGGGAAATGTCGTTGTCAAGCAGGGAGACAGCTTACAGTTGAACAGTGAATACATTGAGTATAGCGGAACTACAAAATTTGCAATCGCCAAACGTAAAGTACGCCTCCAAAACCAAGAATCGACTTTGCGTACTGACTCTTTGTATTTTGATCGAAAAAAACAAGAAGCATACTACAACACCGCTGGGGAAATCACAGGTGAGGAGACAGTAATTCGCAGTCAATCTGGTACTTATGTGGTTGACGACAATAAATACGAATTCATTACAAATGTACATGTCACAGATCCGTCCTTTACGATCCACTCGGAACGAATGGATTACTATACAGAGGTGCGACACGCTTATTTTTATGGGGCGACCACAATACAAGGCGAGTCCTATGACGTGGAATGCAATAGAGGTTTTTTTGACTCGAATCTCAAAAAAGGATATTTCCAAGACCGAGCCTCAATCGACTACAATCTTAGGAACATACAAGGGGATAGCATTTATTTTGATGATCGAATTCAATATGCTGCCGCAAGTAAAAATGTACAAATCACAGACACCATTGGAGATAATGTGATTCGAGGGCAGTACGGCGAAATTTTTAAAGAACGGGATTCTGCCATTGTAACACGAAACCCAATCGCTATAAAATTGGTAGATAGAGACTCCCTCTATATCCATGCTGACACCCTATTGGCTACTGGGCCAGCTGAAGAAAGGGTACTCACAGGTTATTATAGGGTTCGTATTTTTAAAACCAACCTCAGTGGTGTTTCCGATTCGATACATATCGATCAAAAGTCTGGTCTTATCCAACTCTTACGTCTCCCGATCAGCGACCGAGAATCACAGCTTTTGTCTGCCCGTGATATGACAAAAAGAAATCCCGTATTGTGGTCAGCAAAAACGCAAATGAGTGGAGATCTCATTCACCTATTGACGGATTCGACCTCTAACGCGATAGACTCGCTTAAAATTTTCAACAATGCGATTGTCGCTGAGCAAGATTCTCTCAACCCCAGTCAGTTTAACCAAATGAAAGGAATCAACTTACTCGGCAACTTTGAAGACAATGAGCTACAAACCATTAACATAGTCAAAAACGCAGAAATGTTGTACTATCTATACGACGATACCACCCAAGACCTCATTGGTGTTGATAAGGCAATTTGTAGCGCGATGCAATTACGTATGGATGACAATCAAATTCAGTCGATTATGTTTTTGACCAAGCCAGAAGGGGCAGTTTACCCTATTGAGGAACTCCCAATAGACCAGCAGCAACTACCCGGTTTTTATTGGCGTGGGGATGAAATGATACGGTCAAAAGCCGATCTCATCATGAATACAGTGAAAAATGATTCTGTTTCACAAAAAACAGATGCAGAAGAAGTAATGTCTCGCATAAAATTACAAATGAAATGAGACGCACAATCCGAGATATTTTCTTTGCACATCAGGCACAAACAACGGCGCAACCCATAGGCCTTGAGGTCAAAAAAGCACGTGGAAGTTATATCATCGACAAGGACAATAAAAAATATCTTGATTTTGTCGCAGGCGTCTCTGCTTGTACCTTGGGTCATTCTCATCCCAAAGTGATTCGGGCCGTTCGCCGACAGATGAAAAAATACCTCCACGTTATGGTATATGGGGAATTTGTGCAAGATGAACCTGTTCAATTGGTCAAGTTATTGGCTGATCAATTGCCAGAGAAATTATCTTGCACCTACCTGACCAATTCAGGAACGGAAGGAATTGAAGGTGCACTTAAACTTGCTAAAAGAGCAACTGGCAGACAGCGGATTATCTCTGCCAACAATGCATACCATGGAAATACGCAAGGTGCGATGAGCGTTATGGGCTACGAAGAACGAAAAAGAGCCTATCGACCGCTAATCCCTGGTACGTCTTATATCCAGTTTAATAATGTAGGGGATTTAGAGCAAATCAATGAGCAAACAGCAGCAGTAATATTGGAAACCATACAAGGGGGTGCTGGGTTTATCGTTCCGACCAATAACTATATGAAAGCCGTTCGAGAACGATGTGACAAAGTCGGGGCTTTATTGATTTTGGATGAAATTCAACCTGGAATGGGTCGAACAGGGAAATTATTTGCCTTTGAACACTACGATATGATTCCCGATATATTTGTCACTGGAAAAGGGCTTGGAGGTGGATTCCCAGTAGGTGCATTCTGTGCCTCAAAAGAACTGATGAACCTCTTGCAAGACAAACCCATACTGGGACATATCACAACATTTGGTGGACATCCAGTCATTGCAGCGGCATGTCACGCTACTTTAAAAACCCTTTTACAAAGCAATTTGATCGACGAAACTCTCGAAAAAGAACAATATGTTCGAGAACAACTCCAACATCGAGGAATAAAAGAAATCCGCGGAAAAGGACTGATGTTAGCCCTGATCCTTCCAACTCCCGAACTTGCACAACAGTTGGTGAAAATTGCTCTTGAACGAGGGTTACTATTGTTTTTTCTACTGTTTGAAAAAAGAGCCGTTCGAGTTACACCGCCGTTAACAATCTCAAAAAAAGAGCTCAAAAAAGGGTGTGATATCATCGTAAATATACTTGATGAAATCTGTTGATTAAATTGTTAAAAACAATAAATTCGTTTATTTCATTCTTATCCTCCTTGGGGTTAACTTTATAGTAAGAATGTAAGTCATTTGATGAATACAAATTCTAATAAAGACCACAAATCCCCACACGCTCGTTTTGAGTTGATGTTACAATCAAACCGGGTGAACTTTTTCGACGCCACTGAATTTGAAGAAATTATCCAATATTATATCGATTCAGGGAGCCTTCGTTTGGCGTACAAAGCCCTTGAAATCGGAGAAAACCAGCACCCTGGAAACAGCGAATTAAAACTTCTTCATGTCGAACTAATGCTACTGAATAATCAGTACAAGGAAGCTGAAGAAGTGATTGATAAACTTGGGGAAATGGAGCCCTATAACGAATATGTGTTTATCCATAAGGCCATTATTCTTTCAAAAACCAAAAGGCATCAGGAAGCAATATCGTTTTTGACCAAAGGTCTAGAATACTGCGAAAGTCAAGCTGAATTTCACAGCATGTTGGCGATGGAATATCTCTTCTTAGATAGCTATATGATGGCAAAAGAGCACTTTATCAAGTGTCTCAATGAAGACCCCAAAGACACCCACGCTTTATACAATGCGATCTATTGTTTTGAATCACTAGAAAATCCAGATGGTGCAATTGAATTCCTCAACGAATTTTTAGAAGCTGACCCTTTTAGCGAAATCGCATGGCATCAATTGGGACGTCAGTATGCGAGTAAGGGACTGCTCAAACAAGCCCTATCATCCTATGACTTTGCAGTCATTTGTGATAACGAGTTTATCGGCGCCTATTTTGAGATGGGAAAAACACTTCAAAAGATGAAGCGCTATAACGAAGCAATCCTCGCTTATGAAACAACCTTGTCAATAGATGAGCCGACTGCATTTGCACTATTGCATATCGGACAGTGCCATATCGCGTTGGGCAATAACAAGCTTGCTATACAGTATTTCAAAAGGACTTTAAATGAAGACCCTTTATATGAAAAAGCATGGATTGCTTTGATCGATGTGTATTGCAAAAACAAAAACTTCGAAAAAGCCCTCTACTACGCCAAAAAATCCATACAGATTGACAATGTCAATGTGGCAACATGGAAAAGGTATGCAGAAATCAACTTTGCTTTGGGCTTTCTTGAAGAAGCAGATTTGGGCTTTACAAAATGTGTCAATCTCGGTAATTATGAGGTTGATACATGGGTAAAATGGGCAGATGTTCTCAAAGAAATGCATGATTATCCAAGAGCTTTAGAGGTTTTGCAACACGGACTTGAATTCCATCCTGAAAGCAGTGTGATCAACTTCCGTCTCGGAGGGGTTTACTTGCTTTCCTCACAATCACTTGAAGCGAGGTTTTACCTCAAAAATGCCTATTTGTCAGATGCCAAGCAACTCAACCACTTTTACGAAACCTTTCCTGAGTTTAGAAGTTCCTTGTTTGTTAAGCAAAGTCTGTCTTTAAAGGCATAAACACCTTCTTATTTCGTATTTTCGCCTCGATGATGAAATCCAATAAATCAACATTTGGCATATATCTGAAAGGCATTGCGATGGGAATCGCAGATCTTGTTCCCGGGGTTTCTGGCGGTACAATTGCGCTGATCACCAATATCTATGAAGACTTAATCACCTCCATAAACCATGTGAATGCAAAAGAAATTTTGGCATTGATTGGTGCAAATCGAAAGAAATCGTGGCAAAAAATCAATGGGCAATTTCTTTTACCCCTTTTTCTTGGTATTGCCACAAGCATTTTGTTTTTAAGTTCCATCATTGGCTTTTTTCTAGAAAATCACGCCCTTGCACTTTGGTCCTTTTTCTTTGGGCTGATTTTTGCGAGTTCGATCTTGATTTGCAAGGACGTCAAACAATGGTCACCAAGCACAATTATTGGTTTGATTATCGGTGGACTGATTTCATTTCTAATCAGCTTTTTGTCTCCCGCAGAGGCAACCGAAGCCCTACCCTACCTTTTTCTATGCGGAATGTTGATGATTATGGCCATGATACTCCCTGGCATTTCGGGAGCATTTATTCTGGTTCTTCTGGGTGCTTATGAAACTGCGCTTGAAACTGTTGAGCTTGTACGCTCTTTTCGCACACAAGGGTTTTTGAATCTTCTTGCATTTGGATTGGGGGCAATCATTGGGCTTAAGCTGTTTGCGCACTGGGTAGGAAAACTCTATCTCAATTATCGAAATCCTTTGCTTGCGACGATGTCTGGATTTATGTTTGGTTCTCTGTACAAGGTCTGGCCTTGGAAGCAATTCATAAACGACGAAAACCGTGATCAAATCGCTGTTTTGCCTCAATTCGAACTCAACAATTCTGGACTATGGATTGCCCTTGGATTTATGTTTATCGGAAGTTTCGTTATTTACGCTTTTCACAAAATGAGTCAATCCCAAAAGCGATGAATCAAAGAGGGTTGTACGATCACGTTTTGCTTGTTATCAAAGGGCTGGCGATGGGGATTGCCAATAAAGTGCCAGGTGTGTCAGGAGGAATTGTTGCTATCGTTACTGGCTTCTATCCAGAATTTTTATACTCGCTCAAGCGATTGAATTTTAAAGCATTTTATATGCTGTTAACTGGTAGATTTAAACGCTTTTACCAATACACCAACGCCCTGTTTTTATTGTTGATCGCTTTGGGGATATTACTGAGCTATTTCACCGTTTCAAGATTGCTTGATGTCGCATTATTACACTATGAACAACACGTAAAAGGTTTATTTTTTGGAATGGTCGTCATGTCTGCAATTGTATTGATGAGAGACTTTGGGAAATGGAATTTGAAATACGTCTTTTACAGTTTGCTTGGACTTGCAGTCGGCTTATTTTTAACATTTTTAGAGCCGGCTCCAGAAAATAGAAACCTATGGTTTGTCTTTTTCTGTGGTCTAATCAGCATCATCGGGATGACGCTTCCAGGACTTTCGGGCTCTTTTTTACTGATTCTTCTTGGCAACTATGCCCTCCTACTGGTCGATGCTGTAAATGCGGTTTGGGAGTTTAGCATTCAACTGCTTCAGGATCCTTCTGCATACGCAACTCTATCGCAAGAGTACAGTGAAATATTGACAATTTTAGTTGTCTTTATAGTCGGCTCAATTGTTGGACTGGTCAGCATTTCCAACTTACTGCATTACATTATTATGCGTTTCGAACACAAACTAAATGCTTTGATTATTGGATTTATAGTTGGCTCCCTCTCAATCCTTTGGCCTTGGTCTGATTTTCGCCTGCTGACCAATGACGCCCTGATAAACAATACCATGGAAAGCAGTGGGTTCAATCAATATTTTTCTCTATTTTGGATTGGCGTTGGCCTATTCATTGTTATTATTTTAGACGTCTATGATCGAAAGCGACAATAAACTTTTTGGATTATTAGGAAAGGACATCGGCTACTCTTTTTCGAGAGATTACTTCTCAAATAAGTTTACAGCTGAAAATCTCCAACATAAGTACGTTAACTTTGATCTTGAAAATCTATCAACCTTCAAAAGTCTTCTCAGCCGGAAAGATATCTCTGGCATGAATGTAACCATTCCTTACAAACAGAAAGTCATTCCTTTTCTGGACGAGCTTGATCCCGTAGCAAAAGCGATTGGTGCAGTCAACACTATCGTATTTAAAGACAACAAACGATTAGGTTATAATACAGACCATATTGGCTTTCAAAA
>JAKMFI010000113.1 GCA_022425505.1 Flavobacteriaceae bacterium
AGTTTATTCTTCATATTTTTGTTTTGCCTAAAATAAAACAATGTTTAGCACAGGACAACTTCTTTTTGCACTATTCTTTATTGTTGGATTTACCATACTAACGGTATGGAGTTATCGGAAGGACCGAGCAAAAAATCCCGTTTACTTTAAAGGCAGCTTCTGGGTGCTTATTGGCTTTCTCGTTTTTATCGGATTGCTACTATTCCTGAAAAGAGGGGTATCATTATGAGAGAGTTGCTGTGGGTTTTTATTGGTGGTGGCTTGGGGAGTATCTGCAGATATGCGATTACCATAATATTAAAGCAAACCAATTCACTCTATCCCTGGCCGACTTTATTTGCAAATGCCATTGGCTCTTTGCTGATCGGTATTTTGGCTGATCAATGGATACGCAACGCCTCTGTCCATTCAGCAAATACGCTGTTTTGGATCATCGGATTTTGTGGTGGTCTGACCACATTTTCCGCTTTTGCTCTGGAAAACCTCACATTGTTTCGCACTACTGGTGGTGTTTCATTACTTATTTATGCCAGCCTGACCTATTTTGTTTGCCTTGGTATGGTTGTGCTGGGTACTTCTTTATCAAAGCTGATTTTTTAAAAATATCTCCTTTTTATTGCTTTATCCTCATAATATATGGCGTGTAGTGCCACATTTTTGGTGTATTGTGACCCCTACCCCTCTAAATTTAATGTATTTCTAAAAATTTAGTAGTCGATTTTCTTAATACCCTAATTATTTAGGGGGTGTAATTTAAAATATCATAAAAATACAATATTTAACCCCCTTTTTATAATGGTTGTATAATTGAAAGTATACTTTTGGGGTATTAATAATTTAAAATTATACTATTATGAAACTAATTAAAAATTTATTCGGAATCGCAGCTATAGCTGTTTTAACCCTTTCTACAACTACTGTAAAAGCACAAGAAGTTGATTTTGGAGCAGATGTTGTAAGTCAATATGTATGGAGAGGTACACAGTTTGGTGCAGGCCCTCACGTACAGCCATGGATGTCAATTGCTTCTGGTGATTTAGAGCTTGGTATCTGGGGTAGCTTTCCTACAACTGGTGGTGACGAAGGTCATGAGCTTGATTTGTACGCATCATACAGCTTTGGTCCTGCTTCATTAACTGTTACAAACTACACATTTCCAGGAGCTGATGGTAAATACACTGATGACTACTACCCTAAAGGTCTATTTGAAGATACTTATCTTGAAGTAAGTGCTGGAGCGTCTGTCGGTCCAGTTGACTTAACTTTAGGATATTTTACGGAAATAGAGGCGCTTTATGTTGAAGCTGCTTTTTCGGTCGGTGTTGTTGATGTTGCACTTGGATACGGAGCTGATGCAGACGCTATCATTGTGGATGGTAAAAGTGTTAATGCTATGTATGCTGGCAACGATAGTGGATTGGTAAATATATCTATCGGCGGAAGCAAAGACATTAAAATTACTGAAGACTATTCTCTTCCTGTATTCTCATCTTTTGTATACAATCCTGACGCTGAATCAGCTTTCCTAGTCTTTGGAATGAGCTTCTAATTAAGGATCAGAAAAAACATTTATTCACTTAATTATTAGTTATGAAAAGAATAGAAGCGATTATTCGCAAAACCAAATTCGAAGACGTCAAAGACGCTCTTTATGATGCTGGTGTGACTTTTTTCAGCTACTGGGATGTTACTGGAATTGGAAACGAAAAGAAAGGGCACGTTTACCGTGGTGTTTCTTACAGCACATCTGAAATTCAACGCCGTTTGTTATCAATTGTTGTCAATGATGAATTTGTACAACCTGCTATTGATGCCATCGTAAAAGCTGGTGCCACTGGTCGTGTTGGTGACGGTAAAATCTTTGTTCTTCCTGTAGAAGACGCTTACCGCGTTCGTACAGGCGACAAAGGAGGAGATACATTAAACTAAAATAAAATATATACTATGGAATTATTAACAACAAACAATGTATGGATGATGATCTGTACTGGTCTTGTATTCTTTATGCACTTAGGGTTTACCTTTTTAGAAAGTGGAATGACCCGCCAAAAGAATACCGTAAATATTTTATTTAAGAATTTCTTTGTTATAACTATGGGTCTTCTTGTGTACGCGATTGGCGGATTCAACTTGATGTACCCTGGAGACTTTAATGGCTATTTTGGCTTTGCTGGATGGGGTCTTGACTCTGTTGCTGCTGCTGACCTTGCCTATAATGAGGGCTATACATATTGGACAGACTTCTTGTTCCAAGGGATGTTTGCTGCTACTGCTGCAACTATTGTTTCTGGAGCTGTTGCTGAGCGAATCAAGTTGGGTGCGTTTATGCTTTACGCCTTACTTCTCGTTGCATTTGTATATCCTATCGTTGGTTCATGGCAATGGGGTGGTGGATTCTTCAGCACCTTTACAGAAGAAGTCGGATTTTATGACTTTGCTGGCTCTACACTCGTTCACTCTGTTGGTGGTTGGGCTGCTCTTGTAGCAATCGTTTTCTTAGGCGCTCGTGTTGGCCGTTTTGACAAAGACGGTAAGCCAAATGCGATTCCTGGTCACAACTTACCAATCTCTGCTGCTGGGGTATTAATCCTCTGGTTAGGTTGGTTTGGATTCAACGGTGGTTCTGTATTATCTGCTGACCCAGCATTAACATCTTTAGTACTTGTAACGACCTCTTTAGCTGCTGCTGCAGGTGGAATATTTGCCTTTGTTTTTTCATTGGCTCTCTACAAGAATTACGATGTAACGATGTTTATGAATGGTATTCTTGGTGGATTGGTAGGGATCACAGCTGGTGCTGACTTGATGAGTCCTATCGAAGCTGTTATTGTCGGTGCAATCGGTGGTATTGTTGTTGTTCTTGCAATTGCCTTTATGGACAAGCAAAAACTCGATGATCCTGTTGGTGCAATCGCTGTTCACTTGTTTGCTGGTATCTGGGGTACTCTCGCTGTAGGTGTCTTTGGAGACAGTGCTTCATTTGAGCAATTTGCTGTACAAGCTGCTTGTGTTGGTATCACTGGTGTTTTCTGTGTGGTGTCCTGTACAATCATTGGTTTTATCACTTCAAAAGTTTGTGGTGGAATGCGTGTGAGCAAAGAAGAAGAAATTGCTGGATTGGACGGAGCCGAGCATGGTATGTCTGCGTATGCGGATTTCCGTTTAAACCAACATTAATTAGGTTATAGTTTAGTTCTTTGAAAAATCCCGCTTCGGCGGGATTTTTTTTATCCTCTTTCTCTTTTTACATTTGCAACCGATATGAGCGCACTTACCCTTGTCATTCAGTGTCCCGATCAAAAGGGAATCATTGCAGAAGTCACCCAGTTTATCTATAGTCATAAGGGCAATATCCTGTATATCGATCAATATGTCGATCGTGAAAATCAGGCATTTTTTATGCGTCTGGAAAGTGAGTTTAATGGTGATCTGCAAGCGATTGAACAATTTCAACAGGCCTTTGCCGATGGCCCTGCTGAGAAGTATCAAATGACATGGTCAATCTACCCCCAAGAGAAAAAGCCACGTATGGCACTGTTTGTTTCTAAATACGATCACTGCCTATATGACCTTTTGGGTCGATTTAAATCATGTGAGCTCGAAGTGGAAATCCCATTTATCTTGAGCAACCACCCTGATTTACAGCCGATCGCAGAATCATTCGGTATCCCCTATTACCATATTCCTGTCACCAAAGACACCAAAGCACAAGCCGAAGAACAACAGCTGGAATTACTTAAACAACACCATGTCTCATTTATTGTACTTGCACGATATATGCAGATTGTCTCCCCAAAGCTCATCAATGAGTATCCGAATAACATCATCAATATTCATCATTCCTTTTTACCTGCTTTTCCAGGGGCAAAACCCTATCATTCTGCCTTTGAGCGCGGTGTGAAAATCATTGGAGCGACGAGCCATTATGTGACTGAAGAGCTTGACGCTGGTCCAATTATTGAACAGGATGTTGCACATGTGTCCCATACCCACAGTGTGAGTCAGCTCGTGGCTAAAGGAAGGGATTTGGAAAAGATTGTCCTCGCTCGTGCGGTCAAAAATCATATTGCCCACAAAGTCATGGTCTATGGCAATAAAACAATCGTATTTTCTTAACGATTGAGTTTCTCAATAAATGAAATTGAACGGGAATTAAAGGCATCTGGCTGATCCACGTTGACCACATGCCCTGAATGCGGAACAACGCTCAGTTGTGCAGATCGGTGTGCCGCTGCTAGTTTTTCAATACTTGGCAAAAACATATAATCTTCACTTCCCATCACATATAAAGTAGGGATATTGATGTCCACTTGGCGAAACAATCGCAACAAGGGCTTGAGTTCGGCAGTGAGTTTATACCAGCGTAAAAATTCTTTTTGATAGAGTTTTTTGGCCTCTCGAACAAACAATAACCTCGACTCTTTATGGCTCTTTTTTGGCATAATGATATAGGCAAACAATCTATATAGCCAGAGGTAAGGTATGATCGACTTACAGATGTTCCCAAAGAGCATCAAAATTTGTGAACGCACATTGAGTTTCATAATCGCCCCTGCCATCACCATGCTCTGTACACGTTGGGGATACATTTCTCCAATCTGACGGATTAAAATCGTGCCGAGAGAGATCCCAACAAAATGGGACGATTTGATGTTTTCTTTGTCCAGAACAGCAATAATATCTTCTGCCAACACATCAAAAGTGTATTTCTTTTTAAATACGTTAGACAACTGCATTCTGGATTTTCCATGCCCCCTGAGGTCGAGCAGCAATACATTAAAATGTTTTGAAAACTCACGCAACTGCTTAAACCAAATCGAAGAACTCCCTCCTGCCCCATGGACAAAAGTGACCCAGGTTTTGGATGTGGGATGCAAATGGGTGGAATAGTGCAGCATCAGAGCAGTTCTTTCATTTGTTGCTGTAAATCCATTGCAGCGTTTCTGGCTGCTTCGGCATAGTCATCTCCGCTTGATGCAAAAATGATACTTCTTGACGAATTCACCAACAGTCCGATATCCTCATTGGCCGCTGCATGAAATACAGATTCCAAATCCCCGCCTTGTGCTCCCACACCAGGCACCAAAAAGAAAGATTTTGGGGTCAAAGCGCGAATGGTGGCTAGATGTTCGGTTTTTGTTGCGCCAAGCACGTACATCAGGTGATCAGCACCATCCCAAGTACGACTGGTTGCGACGACGGTTTCGTAGAGTGATCGATCGGCAGTGTGTAAGGTTTGAAAATCATAAGCTCCTTGGTTTGAAGTCAGTGCCAACATAATCGCATACTTCCCCTCAAATTGTAAAAAGGGCTCAATGGAGTCGCGACCCATATAAGGAGCAACCGTTACGGAGTCAAAGGGGAGCTTTTCAAAAAAAGCACGTGCATACTGGGTTGAGGTATTGCCAATATCCCCTCGCTTGGCATCTGCAATGGTAAAATGGTTTGGATGGTATTGATCCAAATACTGTATGGTTTTTTCAAGGGCTTGATACCCTTTTGATCCGTCAGACTCATAAAAAGCAGTATTGATCTTATAGGCAACAGCCAAATCATGAGTAGCTTCAATGATTGCTTTGTTGAATGCAAACTGTGCTTCTGGGTGATTGCCCACTGCCGCTGGCAACTTGGCGAGGTCCGAATCCAGACCTACACATAAGAAGGATGCTTTATTTCGAATCTGCTCGGTGAGTGATTGGGTTGTCATATCAGTTCGCCAGAAACTTTAAGTTTTTCGGTGTTGTAATGCAATTGGATTTCGTCAACCAACTT
>JAKMFI010000117.1 GCA_022425505.1 Flavobacteriaceae bacterium
AGTCCCGATATTTGCAGCGGTTGCAAAAGTGTCATCCCCATTGTTTTTAAACCACTGAACTTTGTTACCATCAACACTCGTTGCAACAACGTCGATATTCCCATCCCCGTCAATATCTCCAGTAGCAACATTTTCTGGTCCATCTGCAGTGTTCCCTACTGTAACAGCAGTGAAGCCTCCGCTACCGTTGTTCTTTAACCAACGTATTGTATCGTTGCCCTCATATGAAATAACAAGGTCCATATCCCCATCCTTATCAACATCTGCTGCATGTACCTCGTAGGGATATTGCTGGGCTGTACTGATTGTTGTGTTTGAAAAACTAGAGGCACTATTGCTTGTGTATAAATAAACTTTATTTTGAAAGGTATGCGACGTTATAATATCCGCATAACCATCTCCCGTAAAGTCTGCTACATCCAATCCCCAAGTACCAGTTGTAGCACCGGAGATGGCATTTTTGGTAAAGGTCAGTTCGCCTTGGGCTTGTAAAAAATATGTGTTTACAAAAAGGATAAGTGTGTATGCCATAAAAGCATAGAGTCGTATATGTATAGATAAATTCATAATAAATAAGATTTGTTGAAGCAAAGTAAAACAATTTTTTGGTAAAATAAAAGCTACCCCCCCCCCTTTTTTTTTTTCAAAAAGATGATTTTTTGTTTGCTTTATTATAGTAACTAGGAACTCGGAGTGATAAAGGGCTTCGGTAAAGTCGATAAAATTTGTACTTTAGTATCATGCGTTACCCAATCTACCAAATCAATGCATTTAGTGACCAGCCCTTTGGGGGCAATTCGGCCTGTGTGGTTCCCCTAACGGCTTGGCTTCCTGACGAATTGATGCTTGCCATCGCCAAACAAAATGCAGTAGCCGAAACGGCCTTTTTTATCGAGGAAGGCACTAGCGTAGCGCTGCGTTGGTTTACTCCCGATGTCGAAATCGATTTGTGCGGACATGCCACCCTAGCCACCGCCCATTGCCTGATTGAGCATCGTAACTATACCACCCAACCGATTCATTTTACCACCCAAAGTGGGTCACTCTATGTCACCCATGAGCAAGGGCGTTATCAACTGGATCTGCCCGCTCGCCCAGGTGCAGTGAGCGAGTTGCCTGAAGTCATCACCCAAGCCCTGTCCATACAACCCAAAGAAGTCTATAAAGCCCGAGACTATTTGTTGGTGTATGACACCCAAGCCGAAATCGAATCCCTACGCATCAACCGCCCAGTGTTTGATCAAATCAACCTCAGCCCTGGCGGGGTGATTGTGACCGCTCCAGGAGACAAGCACGATTTTGTCTCTCGATTTTTTACGCCCCAAGCCACAATATTGGAAGACCCCGTAACGGGCTCGGCACATTGTACCCTCGTGCCATATTGGGCCAAACGGCTCAACAAATCCACTCTTCATGCCCGACAATGCTCTGCCCGTGGGGGTGAGCTCTGGTGTGAAGACCAAGGCGAGCGTGTACAGGTGAGTGGACTGGCACGAACTTTCTCTGCAGGTACCTTCTCGATTGCAGACAGTTTATGAAACCAACACCCGCTATTAATGCCTTTTGGAAGCGGTTTGTAAAGTCCCACGGAATAGACAACCGCCCTTGCCCGATTGCCTTTTATTTTTGTGACAATCGGCATGATGCCGACACTTGTACAGCACTGGTCGTTGCGGGCATCAAACAAGCCACCGCTCCTTCACAATGGTGGTTTGACAAACACAAGGAAGCACTCCCTCGTATCGGGGAATATTTTGTGGTAACCAACTGGAACGGTGAGCCCCAAGCGGTGATTCAAACCACGGCTGTTTTGGTCGTTCCCTTTGGCCAAATCGATGCTGCTTTTGCCATTGCCGAAGGAGAAGGCGATCGCTCATTAGCCGAATGGCGACGAGTACATCGCAGTTATTATGCCCGTGAAATGGGCTGTGCTGAAAGCGAAATTACAGACGATTTTGCGATAGTCTGTCATCATTTTCGTTGTGTGTACTGTGGTTAGTATTATCTGTTTTTGACTTATATTTGTTGCCTAAACGATTTGCTATGTATCCAGCTGAATTGGTTCAACCGATGAGAGACGAGCTCACAGCCGTAGGTTTTGATCAACTTGCCGATGCCTCGGCAGTAGATGCTGCCCTTGCCAAAGAAGGAACGACCCTGGTCGTTGTCAATTCGGTTTGTGGCTGCGCCGCTGCCAATGCCCGTCCGGGTGTGCGTATGTCACTCGCCAATGAAAAAAATCCCAATCAACTCACAACCGTTTTTGCGGGGGTTGATCGCGAAGCCACAGACGCTGCTCGTCAGCAAATGGTGCCATTTCCTCCTTCTTCACCAAGCATTGCCTTGTTTAAAGATGGTGAGTTGGTGCATATGCTGGAACGGCATCACATTGAGGGACGCCCCGCCGAACTCATTGCCGAAAACCTCATCGAGGCCTACAACACCCATTGCTAAACTCCCATGCGCAAAGCGCTGGCTTTTCCGCTAACAGTCATCTATTACTTGGCTTTTTTCACGACACTGATCGTGTTTCATGCCATACAATGGGTTTGCCACTATGGCTTTGGCTATACTGCCCACAAACGAAGTGTGGACATCCTCA